>CAZJOE010000266.1:0-3684 GCA_964547555.1 uncultured Elusimicrobia bacterium
ATTTCCTAAGGCGGAACTCAACAAACGTGTTGCATTAGCAAGTTGAACTCAGCCGTCTAAAATTTACGATTTATTTACAATCCTCTGACATACCTTCCGGCGAAGAAATTAAATAATGGTGGCCTTATGCAATTGAAAACTATCGGGATTAATAAAACGGCGGCGATCGTGACGCCCTTTTTCATTTTCATGGCGGCTTTCGTTGGGATTCAGGCTAGACGAAGTCAGTCGCCACTGGAGATTACTTCGGCCATTGATCCCATAGTCGGAACTGGAGCGACAATTTCTTTTAGAGCCGGGGTTGATTCCTCTGAGGGGAAGGTTTTTCACGCACCGGAAATGGTCTACGCCATGATTAACTTCCCAAATCGAATCTTTGGAACACATCAAATTGAAGCCAAATGGGTTCAACCGGATGGGGTTTTATATGAGACCACTTCAGTTCGTCTGAAATTTCCACCCACCGGATCCAATCAAGCTTATATTTGGATTCGCTTTAACTCCTCCTCAGAAGGTCTGTTTTTCAACAGCGAGGACTTGAGCCCACGACCCAATATGAATGGCCTGTGGAAGTTGGAAACAACCATCGATGGGGAATTTATTAACAACGCCAGTTTTGAAATTCAAGGATATTAACTGAGAAAATATGAAGAGACCCCTCTTAAATTATTTCATCATCGCGAGCGTTTTCGCACTGGTAGTTATTGGTTGCAAGAAAAAAGACAACGGAAGTTCAGGGGGAGGCGTATCTCCCCAAAGCGGCACCTTCGTGTCGGTCAGTGAGATTGAAATGGCCTCAGTTATTAATGCCACCAGCACCTTTCGCGTTGCTTGCAAGGCCGTCGGATCAGCGCCCTTGCGTTACCACTGGATGGCCACCAATGGGAGTTTTTCATTTGACCCCAAAAATAGCGCGACGGGAGGATCGTTTGAACATGGGGAGTGGACAGATTGGAATTTGTCCACCAGCAAGAGCATTACGATCACCGTCTATGCTTACACCCAAGAAGGCGGCGGGTCTGGCCCAGCCCAAGCGTTTTATGAGTATGATCTTTATGGAAATCTTGTCACCACTCATTATTTCTATCACAACATGAGGGGAACCTTTTGGGACTCAAAGAGCATCACTGTCACCGACGCTCAATTAAACGGCCAACTAAGACTTAACATCTCCAAAAGTTATTCCATGGGAGTTATTGATACCAACACGGGCCAGCGTATTTGCCAAGAAGCCGATTCTACCTGTCAGGCTGATTTCGCGAAAGGAACACAAGTCACTCTCATTCCCTCCTCCTTGAGCCCCCTTTATACCTTTGAGGGATGGGGTCCCAGCTCCGGCCCCTGCTCCTCTTTTGGAAAAAACAATTGCCAGTTTACGATGAATTCCAATATCGACATAAGTATGTACAACTCCTTCAAAGAAATAAATGTCGATGGCGCTTATACGGGCTTAACGGAACAAAACAGGCCTTTTACCCTGACTGTCTCCAATAACATCGTAACCTTTAATGGTGAAATAGAGATGGGATCCGGAAGCTGTGTTTACAATCTAAATGAAACTGATGATTACAATCTTTTTTATGTCAGTTCTGATCAAACTCTTTTGTTTTATATTGGCGAATCCGGGAAGAAATCTATTTCCGGACATTTTACTTCGCCAAGTTTGGTCCATGGGTTGATTTTCCTGGACACCAACCTCATCCCCGGCACTGCCGCCGAATGCCGCGATAGAAAATTTATCGACTATAACAATGGCGGCCTCGCGGCCCTGTCGGCGGCGTCCTCGGCTGGTCATCCAGAATTAGAAATGTCTCGCGCAGAACGACTTAAATCCGAAGCGCGAAACAGAGAGAGATTTAGATGAATTTTAAAGCATCACTAAATTTAAGGAGAGAAAAAAATGAACCGATATTTTTTACTGAATGTTATTAGCGCGCTGGTTTTCCTGGGATCATTTTCCGGATGCGCCTCGATTATGACTGGAACAATGCAAGAAATGCATTTTCAATCGAATCCGGAAGGAGCCACCGTGACGGTCGACGGTGAAACAATCGGACAAACGCCGTTAACGACGGTCCTTAAGAAAAAATCATCGGGTCCCATGGTCGGCTTTTCCAAAGAGGGATACAAACCGCTCAAGATGCAGATGGATAACCGGATAAACTCTTGGTTTTGGGGAAATATTCTGATCGGCGGTGTTTTGGGATCCACCACGGATAATGTGACGGGAGCCATGAACGAATATTCTCCCAATAAATATTTGGTGACCCTTCAACCCGCCGCGGCGACACGCCTGGAGGCCGCCACGTCTCTCTCCGACGCTCAGAAAGCGAGGGAATTTATTGTCGTCGGCTACAATCAACTTATCCAGGATCTAAAAAATGGAGGAGGAAATTATTTGTCGTCTTTAATCCAATTGTTGAATATCCCGCCGGAAGATCGGGATCTAGCCATCAAAAAAATACGCGCCCTATCGGAAGTTTATTCCAACATCCCTGAATTCTCGGAGCAAGTTGTCGACCTTTATATTAAAGACGTTGAGAGCGACAAGCCAGGATCCTCAAATGAATCGCCGGCCGTGGACCCGTTTCATGGGTCCGCCCCTATAACCCTTAAAAAGAAAACAAAAATTACATTGGGTGTGGACTACTTCGGACCCGGAAACCTCGATACCAGCGCCAAAAAAGCGGAAGAGGACGGCGTCGCTATCGTTAATTTTTTAGACGGGTTTCCGACCCCCTCCAGAAAAACAGAGGGCGGATTGGGAATAAGGATTGGATTCCTGAAGCCATCCGTCTCCTTAAAGAATTTTCATTGGGGCGCCAGCGTGGGATATATTCCTACCCTAAAAACGGAATCAAATGTTTATGACTCCGCTTTCCCTCCGGGAAATTTGATAACGGAAATAGACAACACCTACATTCGAGGGTTGATTGAAGCAGGCCAGCACATTCCGATCAGCAACTCGGTGGCGTTAAAAATTGGCGGCGGAGTGGGCATCGGCCAGGGGAAGACAAAACAGAAATTTACTGGAACAGGGTTCTACGATCTCTTCGGTTCCGTGGAATTCTCAAAAACAAGCACCGGCCTAACCTGGGAAGTGTCTCCCGCCGTGGTTTTTTCCATGGGGAAATCTGAACTGGAGATCGGTTTGCGTTACGCCCAATTCCCCAAAATAAAAGAAACTGACAACACCTATGAAGTTAACTATGCGGGTTTAGGGGCTTTTGCCGCCTTTAATTTTTAATATGAAAGTTAAATTGTCCAAAAAAATAGTGTCGATCGGAATTGCGGTTGCCTTTATTCTAAATCCTCTCTGTGGTTTCGCTGATACAAATCAAAGCCAGAGTGAGCAACAAACTCCGGCTGAACCCGCGGAAATTAATCCACAGAAAATTTCCTGGGAAAAAGAACTCAATCAAGCGGAAGGTTCTCGAACGGCGTCTTATGTTTTGGGTTTTGCGGGTGCGGTGGTAGGCACGGCCATATTCATCAAGGGTCAAAATGAAAATAAAAGTGCCGCAGATGTTCCTGGCTGCAGCGTAAGCGGAAGCACTGTTCTATGTCCCGATGCCCAAACCACGGAAGAAGCGCAGAACAAAATTGATAACGGTCAGCAAAAAATGACCACCGGACTCGTCGTGGGATTGGTCGGTGGCGCTTTTGTTTTGGTGGGGCTTTTGC
>CAZJOE010000267.1:0-3676 GCA_964547555.1 uncultured Elusimicrobia bacterium
AAGGTGAAATCGTTTTCAACATAGCTCCAGACCAACTATTGGATGCCAACAGCGGTTTTAGGAACCGAATCGATGCCACGGACATGTTGACGGAAGGGCATCTTCGATTGGATGCGAATCAAGGATTGGTGGTGTTCGCGGAAGTGCAAGGAGCCACTATTCAAAGGGCGGACGGCTCTCAGCAAGAAGTCTCCGTTCGGAAATCTTTGGATCTTGAAGGCAATATTAGAATCGAATACGGACTTACTTCCGAACAAGCGTCCTACCCCCTGCTCCGCGCCGCCTTTGACGTGAATGATAGAAACGCCGTTGCCGTGGTTGAATTTTTGAATGGAGTAAAAACCGCCACAGATAATAAAGCCATCTTCTGGTTTGAATTTACTCCCAAAGATAAAAAAATTGACGGGAGTCTTCCCAAGCCAGGCGAAGGCATCGAAATGGAAGGACATCTTTCCATTAACCGCATTGAGCGGACTGATTCCAACGGAAAAACGGAAGACCTCACCTCTTTCTTAACTGAATTCCAAAGCACTTTAAAATTACGAGACAATCTTTCTAGACCTGTTGTTCACAGTGGGATTGAAAAACATCAACTCACCTCGTTTGAAGCGCTGCGCCAGGATTCCGCCTATGTTCAAGCGGAATTCGTCTTTATCCAAATTAAATTGGAAGCGCTAAAGAATTTGGATTGGAACGGATCCACGCCTGAATCATGGTCGGCGCAGCGGGCATTTAAAAAAGCCGAAGCGGCCGTTCTCAAAGAACAAACACGGGTGTTGGATGATCATATAGCGGCCAAGGCCGAAGCGGTGAGCCGTCAACAAATGGACCCTCATGCAAGCCTGTTGGATGCGACTGCGATCAAGGAATTGGGTGATCTTGAGAAAAAACTGACGGGGGTCATTAATTCTAAGCGGGGAACAAGAGAGGGGGCAGAAGCCCTCATTCAACTAAGCGCCATCCAAGATATGAAGCTGGGCCTTGCAAAATGGGATGCCGATAAAAAGAATGAATTCGAAACTTTAATAGGCCAAATGGGCGGCGATGCTCCTGTAATGGCGAGGTTTTTTGACGCCATTGAAAACCATTTAAAAGAAGCGGGAACTGCCGATCCTCAAACCAAAGAAACATTGGCGTTGGTTGTAAAAACCTATATGGATCTCATGTCCAAATATGAAATGAATTTTGATCCCACTTCCGCGGGCCGGATTTCGGATGCCAAAATCGACGCGCTTGACACCCTTCTTGACGCTTCCAGCAAAGGACCGCAACGATCTGAAGCTTTAAAAATTCTCTTCGGAAAAAGTTCCATGGGGGAGTTGAATGTAGGGGAACGGTTTGTTCTCTTTATGGGCCTCAGCCAGAGAAAATTTGAAACGTATGACAGCGTCGGAAACCGCAAGAAGCTTTCTGCAGAAGACAACGCCAAAATAATTGCCGGCAGAGGCAGAGAGGGCGCCAATGAATTTGTCGCGAAACAAGCGGCGCTTAATATTACCTTCTCGTTGGGGAAGATTTCCGGTTTGGCCGCCGCCGGCGGTAAATCAGCTGTGTTCGTCATGGCTTTCGGTGAATTCAAAAATAAAAATTCAGCCACGCCAGAGGGCCGTGAATTGATAGCAAAGTCGGTTGGTGAATTGATTGTTTTTAATCCGGATGAAGTCGCCAAATATTTGGCCGAGTATCAACCATTGGCCCGGGCCATGGGAATAGAATTTGTGGACGGCCGCGGACTCGCTCAGCTTCATGACGCTCATCCAAATTGGGACAAAGCTTATAACCCGCATGTGGACGCCAACGGCAATGCCTGGACCGGCGAGCGTCGCATGAAAGTGGTGGTCCTCGATTATCACAGCCGTGGATTTATTGAAAATAACATCCGCGCCCGGCCCAACAGTCGGCCCGCCGAGCTGGTAAAGGACGTCATTATTCAAGGTATGGATGAAGCGGACGCCTTGCTCCTCTCGCAAATGTCTTTTATTTCGAGTGAAGGTAAAGCTGTGGCTTCCACTTCTCAATTGAAGCAAGGGGAAAACCTGTTAACCGCTGCCCTTAAATCTTTGGGATTTGAAAAACCTGGAGCAGACAACGTGACTCAATCATGGAAGCTCTATAAACCAGAGTCAGGCGAGGCGGGCTATAGAGAATCACGCGGCCAAGATATCTCCAAATGGGATCGCAATGAGGGTTTATGGTTCACGGTCACAGAAACCGGAGACACCATTGTTTCTGTTAAATTGCTGGCTGAAATAATTAAGAATGGTGGCGGTGAAGACAGTGTTAAAGGATATGAAGTCCTCCAAACCTTGCGCGCGATGGATGCGGTCCATAACGAAAATACGAAGTTGATGTTTGTCGCCGATTCTCAGGCCGGAAGCGGACTGAGACCCACCTTGATGTCGGGCGGCCGTCCGCAAGTGGGGCAAATAGACTCAAGCACGACTTTTAACGTTGTTACGGTCTTGGTTAAGAACAGGGCTTTGAAAGCTCAAGGAAGAGCCACCGAAGTTATCGATACCAAAGACATTCGACTTTCCCGAGCCGGTTCCATGGCGACATTTGTCCAAGTGTTACAAAGGGAAGTGTCTCACCGCTTTGGCGCCACGGGGACACCTGAAGCAATGCAGGGTCTTGCTGAGCTTGTGATCCGTATGAGCGTGGTGAACGTTGATCCTTCTTCTTATGCACAATATGACATCGCGGGAACATCTCGTGTAAGAGACTCTTATGCGGCAGGACGCCGGACCGATAGCAAAGGCGTCAATTTACTTTTATCAAAAGGACCTTTGAGCGATATGGAGAGAGCCGTCTCCGCTGCCGAGGCCATCGGCCTCTCAAGGAATGACGCAAATGTGAAAAATGAAGAAGGCGCCGTCACCGGCGCTGGTATTCTTCTGGCGGCTCGGGAGAGCGTCCATAAATTGGCGGCGGTTCGATATTTGAAAGTGGAAATGTCCCGTATGAGCGCCGAAGAACAAAAAATATTTTCTTCCCGATTAGACGCTTTGGAAAAACGGGCCGGGGACATGAGTCTTCGTGAGTTTGTGGCCGAACTTCAAAATATTTCTGGTAAAGGGAAAATGAAAGAATTCACCGATCGATTTAAGGTGATCGATGGCCAAGACAAGAGCGACGTTGTCGAAGGTATTGTTAAAAATGCCGCTAAAGAAGGCAGCATCGTTTTCGCCAATGAATCCGGTCTTCGCGCGTTAAGTTATGACTCGGCCAAAGGCGCCAAGATTGATTTGTTCATCAGCGGCTTTGAAAATTTCAGCAAAGAAAGCTGGCTGCAAGCCTGGGCCCGCGTGGACCGCGGAACCGATCGCGGCGCGGTTCGAACCATCCAATTGGATGGAACAGTTATTAAAGGATATGCCGATAAAGCAGCCGAAGTTGATGCCCGCATTCAAGCCGATGGTAATAGGGGCGGTTTGTTTGACGGCAACGCGGAACTTTCTTCTTTATTAACCAAGCATCGTAACGGGGAGACCCTCACAGCGAAAGAACAAATCATCCTTGTCTCTAACTTTCAATCTCGCGACAACCGTGCTCGTTCGGCTTTGTTCTTTATTGGAGAACAGACCTCCGTTCAGCTATTAAAGCAACCTTTACAAGACATGATTGCCCGCGAAAATATGGCAGGGAACAAAGAGGGTGCAGAATATCTTGAGAGTCT
>CAZJOE010000268.1:0-3664 GCA_964547555.1 uncultured Elusimicrobia bacterium
GCCGTATCGCAGCCGCGAAGATATGGACATAGTCGTGTTCCCGACCGTTCTTGATTTACACAGCTGCTTAGAAAAATTCTTGGTCGTGGGCGCACAGTACGGACGCCCCGAACCGACCGGCGCCTTTACCGGTGATGTGAGTATGAGCCTCCTCGCAAGCCATGGCTGCCGCTATGTGATCTGCGGTCACTCGGAGAGGCGTATACATCACGCGGAAAACGATGCGTTTATAGCAGAGCAAGCGAAGGCTGCACTCGAGGTGGGGCTCACGCCAATTGTGTGTATTGGGGAAACCGCCGATGAGCGTGAAATGGGTACGCAAGAAGATGTGGTGCGTACACAGCTCAAAGGCATTACCTCTCTGGATGTGGTCATTGCCTACGAACCCGTGTGGGCCGTCGGCACGGGTAAGAATGCCAGTGCCGCCGACGCGCAGCAGATGCACGCCTTCATTCGCTCTCTCCTCCCCGCCGCAAAGCAGCAAGAGACACGCATCCTCTATGGCGGTTCGGTTAACCCCGAGAACGCTGCAGATCTGATCGCACAGCAGGATATCGATGGATTCTTGGTCGGCGCCAGTTCGCTTGATCTGCAGAAATTCCGTGCGATTGTTGACGTGTGCCACGGGTGAGTTCATGCTGAACTACCTATGGAAATCTTTTCAGTCATGATCGCCGGCGGTTTCCACACCGAAGAATTAACTCGTCTCTTTAAGAAGCAAGGCGTCTCATACTTGGTGGCGTCCCCCAAAATCACCAAAATTGGCGAGGCCGGGGACACGCACTACCTTTCAGTTTTTGATCGCGAGAAATCTTCTCTTGACCGCATCTTCTCCGGACAAAAATTATTTTTAAACCAAATCCCCGTGGGGACTTCTGGTGCGCGCGCAAATCCAGCCGTGGCTGTAACAGGTTTAGCGGCACTGGCCGCCCAATCAAACGTTTCATCTACGGATCAGAAAAAGTTTGAAAATTTCGGACTTCCTGCTGGCACCACTCTTGAAGTTAAAAACGGTGTCGCTTCCGTTACTGTTCTTTCAAATGAAGGGGCCGCTAAAACCGTGGCCACTTCGGCGTCCTTTCCTTTTTCATTCCTTTCTCGATTGCGATGGAAAAAAATTGGGAATCTTCTCCTCATAGGGAAAGTTACCACCGCATCGTTTATTCAACGCGCCCCCCTCAACTGGGCCATTAAAATTTTCAGTTTTGTGTCCGTGAGGATCTTGGCCGCAAGTTTCCTTATCGCCAATAGTGTCCAGGCCCTTCTGCAAGTCACTATTTTTAAATCTTCTGAAGTTACGCAAGGTACGAAGTCTTTTTTCCCTATCAGCCAATTCACAATTATTGCCAGTTTAATGTGGCTCTTCGCGCTGCCGATTTTACTGGGGGCAGTGGCGGTGGATTCTGCTGTTTCTCAAGCCTCAATGGCCTCATTGGGGCTTTTATCTATTGGTAGTTTGAACATGGAGAAATTAAAAGCACTGAATTCAACTTCCGGGAAGACTCTTCAGAATCTTGTAAAGCCCGTCACCGTTTCGCTTTATAGTCCCGACGGAAAATGGTTGGCAGTCGCGACGGAAAAGAAAGGGGAAGATTCCATCGTTAGAATTTATGAAACGACATCCGGAAACCTTTGGGTTGATTTTTCCCAGCACGAGTCAATCAAGGGAATTGCATTTAGTCCTGACAGTAAGAGGTTGGTGACTGCAGGTTTGGGTGGGCACGTGATCCTTTGGGACGTGGAGAATAAAACAGATGTATTTGATTTGGATATGCAGGAGCAAATTTCCAGTTTGGCCTGGAATTCGAAAGGAAATGAGCTGGCGGTCGGAGCTACAGATGGCACGGTGGGATTACTCAACGTTAATAACGATGAGATTACATTTAAACGATGGTTGCCTAAGAATCACGAAGGGTCGGTCATGGCCATGGTCTATGATTCCAAAGGAGGATCTTTAGCGACCGCGGGATGGGATGGGAATATTCGTATTTGGAAAGAAGACACGGAAACTCCGGCAGTTGTAATTAAAACTTCTCCAGTGATATGCATGTCCTGGAGCCCTGATGGAGAGAAACTTATTGTCGGGCATAAGGATAGGCTGATTCGTGTATGGGACTCCTCGAATGGAGCGGAGCTTAAAAAACTTGAAGGGCATGTCGACGTTATTCGTTCGGTTGGAATGGCCGCTGATGGAAGGACGGTTTTTTCAGTCAGTACGGACAAAACATTTCGTGCGTGGGACATTGAATCAGGGAAAGAAATCCATTCTATTAGCGAGCCCAATCCTCTTGCCTCTGTCGCTATCAGGCCTGATCACCAATCCCTAGAAACCGCTGATAACACTGGGCAAGTGAAAATCTGGCCGCTTAGTTTTGAAAAAGGCGGAGCCATAGCTATCGGCGCGGTAGCAGTTTTCATGATTCTCGCGATGATGGGGCAGAATGGATTTAGCTTTAGTCCCGATCCATCCCTTCTGTTTGCGGGGGTGTTCCTTTTGCTCGCGGCACCGGAAGACGCGCTTCTTCCCCACCGTGAAATATTTCGTGTGAATGTTTCACCTTCACGAATTCAAAATTTAATTACCGAACTGGATGCGAATGAACAATTGATCTGGACATTGCCCGGTCATGCGAAATTTCTGCTACCGGCCCCAATGGTGGGACAGTCTAAACCCAATAACCTTGAATTTCGGTATAGGGATTTAACGGGTGACTTGATTGGAAAGGTGTTTTTCAAATTAAAAGGGACCGTTTTATCAGTAGCCGTCGCTTCTAGTGACAATGATTTATTTGCCGGTTTATTAAAAAACACCAGGAATTTTTTAAACGAAAGCGGGATTGCCGAATCTGACGATGTAACGGCCACGCAGTTATCATTGCTGCCAGCTGCCGAAGTGAAACATTCTTTTCCAGTTGTTCAGACCTTTAAAAACATTCGCGAAGGCGATGCCCCATGGGACAATGACTATCTAAAAAGAATTTGGGCCTTGGACGTTCCATTTGATGGCGAATTGGTTCCTACTCAGGTCACAATCGATGAAGGAATGTTAAAAATTTTAACACCGAAAAATGATGTCGTGGCGGTGTTGAGATTTTCTGAAGATGAAGAATATGCTCAGACCGATTTGAGAGTTTTAATGGCCGCGGTTGATCCTGTCATCTTCGATATTGTTAAGAATTATATCGTTGAAAAATCTCTTCAGGCTGGCTTTTTTAATTCCAATGATGCGGGTCGTGTTGAAAGAATTTTTAGGTTATCTCCCATCTCCGAGGTCGAAGTCATAACTCGCACCGAACAAATGGGGCTTCTTTTGTCTCGGTTTGAGAAAATGAATACCAGGGCAATCGGAAGTACACTTGGTGCGACCGTTTTGACCGCAATATTTCTTCTGCTGGGATTTTCTCCCAATTCGATTGCCGGGGACAAGCCTGAGCCTTTTACTCGGTGGGTAAATCCGAGCGATTTGTTCACTTTTTATGGCTATGGGATAGTCACATGGCTTATCATCGCTGTCGTTGTTATTGCCATTATCACGGTTTTATATCGTCACATTCCCGTTGTTACCATGGTCATGAACTCTTTGCATCAACTCTTCTTAGGGAAAATCGATCCAAGAATGACGATTTTGAAAACCTCGGTGGATCCGTCGCTGAAAAATCGCGAC
>CAZJOE010000269.1:0-3637 GCA_964547555.1 uncultured Elusimicrobia bacterium
TTTGCGTATTTCTTGCGGAGGACGGACCGGTGTGGAAACTTCAACTTTCTTTGGTGGCGCCTGAGGCGCGACATGGCGAGCCGGTTCTTTTTTCGTGTGGTGCTCAACTTTAGGTTTTGTGGGCGCCGGAGTTGGTTTGGCACCGTGCGCTACTGGCTTCGCTTTGGGCGGATGGGCCACGGGAACCGCCGCTTTCACTTCAGGTTTGGCCGGCGCCGCTTTGACGGGTACGGGTTCTTCCGCTTTTTTCTTAACAACGACGGGATCTTTTTTTGGCTTTTCTTCTTCCGGTTCAGGCGGCTTCACAACGGCAGGTTTTGCTTTGGGAGGCGTGACAAAAGGCCCCGCCTTTTTAACGACGACGGTCTCTTCTTCCTCTTTAACGACTGGCTTCTTCTTTTTTGTTGGGGTTGGTTTTTTGGCCGCCATAATTTTTAAAAAGTTTACCCATTCTCCTGTCCGGCTTCTTGAGCGGCCGGCTCTTCCTGAGTTGCTTCGCTTGATGCGGGAGCAGCAGGCTCTTCAGCTTTCTTAACCAAATACGCTTTCGCGGACTCGATCATTTTTTCGGCGACTTTCTCGCCGATCCCGGAATATACGGTCAAATCTTCCGGCTTGCAGTTGGCAATTTTCTCAACGGTGTCCATACCGCCTTTGATCAAAACATCGGCGATACGAGGGCCCACGCCTTCCAACTCAAGGAAAATTTCTTTCATGGCCGATACGTTGACTTTGGATTCCATCTTGCGCTGCCCTTCGGTCTTCACGTCGATCTGCCAGCCCGTCAATTTACAAGCCAAGCGGATGTTTTGCCCATTCTTACCAATGGCCAAAGCCAAGGCGTCATCAGCGACAAGCGCTTCCGCTCTTTTCGAAGCTTGATCAATAACACTAACGGAAAGCGGTTTGGCCGGCGCTAAAGAAGCCGAGATATAAGCCATGGGATCCTCAGAATAGGCCACGAGGTCGATTCTTTCGCCTTGCAGTTCATTAATGATGGGGCGAACGCGCGAACCCTTGACGCCCACGCAGGCGCCGATGGGATCCACTTTGGCGTTGTTGGACCGGACCACAACTTTCGAACGATGTCCCGCTTCGCGAACCACCGTCACGACTTCAACGGTCTTTTCGTAAATTTCAGGCACTTCCTGCTCAAAGAGACGCTTGACGAAATCTTCATGAGCGCGCGTCAAAAGAATTTCCGGGCCCCGCGGACCTTTTTCAACGCGGAGAATCAAAACGCGGATCCGTTCTCCGACGGTCCAATGTTCACGGCGAACCTGTTCGCGCACAGGAAGAATTCCTTCCGAGCGACCGAGATCCACGATGACGTTCCGATTGGAGAAACGATGCACGGTTCCATTCACGAGAGTTCCCTCTTTGGGTTTGAACTCGTCGAAAACGAACTCGCGTTCGGTTTCGCGGATGCGCTGGGTCAAAACTTGTTTGGCGGTTTGAGCGGCGATGCGACCGAATTCGGCGGGATCGATCGGATAGCGGACTTCGCCTCCCACTTCAGCGGATGGATCGATTTTTCCGGCTTGAGCCAGGCTGATTTCAGTTTCAGGATCGGCAACGGTTTCAACAATCGTTTTCACCACGAAGGCAGAGATTTCCCCCAACGCATTGATATGCGCCTCAACGTTTAATGTTTCACCGGCATGTTTTCGATAGGCCGACACCATGGCCTGTTCAATCATCTTGAGAATTTCTTCTTTCTTGATGCCCTTCTCTCTCTCGATTTGATCGAGTACATGGCCCAATCCGCTTTTTAAGTCCACCTGTCTTTCTCCTTACCCCGCAGCTAAGGGGGCTTTAAAATTCTATCTTCGGGTCCAACTTCGATTTGGCCACTTGCTGAAGTGGCAGAACAACTTCTTTTTTTTCATCCGTGACGAGAACGATTGATTCTTCCGTCGCTTCTTTCAAATTTCCGTGAAAATTTTTCTGACCGTTTAATGCCGAGTAAAGTTTAACGTTGACCCGTTCTCCCAAAAATCTTTGATAG
Source organism: uncultured Elusimicrobia bacterium (assembly GCA_964547555.1). Lineage (GTDB taxonomy): Bacteria > Elusimicrobiota > Elusimicrobia > F11 > F11 > CAZJOE01. The sequence goes on from CAZJOE010000269.1 coordinate 2,009, forward strand.
TCAGCCAACTTCTTCAAAGGCCGGTCGATTCCCGGAGAAGAAACTTCCAGCGAGTACGTGTGAGGAATCAGATCTGTTTGATCTAAAATTTCTCCGACCTTATTGTTCCAGAGGGCACAATCATCCAACGTGACGCCGCCTGGCTTGTCGATATAAAGCGCCACCGTCCATCCACCCGGCCCTTTTTGATACGTCAAATCGACAAGTTCAAGATTTTCCTGGGCCATCAAGGGGGCGATCAACTTTATCAGCCCATCAACCACTTCACTCACAAAAAACCCCCTTTAAAATAAAAAAAGTGGCTTTTTGGGCCACTTCTGAACGGAACCGGATAATAATGTATTAGAAGAGAAACGTCAAGGTTGAACCCGGGCGGGGTCTAAAATGGGAAATATCTCGGCGAATTCTTTGCTGATAAGGCCCAATTTCTTCGCTTCCTGATAGTCCACTGTTGGGACCCGGTCCGATAAATGGACCAAGGCGCCTCCCATCGAATCTTTCCAACCATTCCTAAAAAACGCCGATCGCCGGGTTTGAATACGGTAATCACCCGAATAAGTCCCCTTCGCGAGATCAACGGCATTGGCCAATTCGTCCGCAAAGGTGCCCAATTTAAAAAGGCTTAAAAGGGGTTCAATACGAGACGGATGGAGATAAAGAATAGAGGAAACCGGAGAAGTCCGAGAAGCGGAACGTAACTTCGTGTCCAAAGGAACAACATGACTGCGAGAACCTTTGCGGTCATTCGGATGCCAAGTTTTCTCATCCGAGGTAATAGGCTCAATTGTAACAAGGGCCTCGGATTCGTCCAACCGGCGGACCAGGACTTCACAGGCCACTCCCCGCTTTCCTTCCCGCATTAAATTTAATTCAGTCAACACCTGAGCCGCAAATGTTGAGTTATCCGGATCAATTTGGACCTTGGCCAAAACAGGGACACTCCCGCTTCCAAAAAAGACGCTGGCCGCAAGAAACGATTTGAATAGGCGTGATGTTCTTTTCATTAAATAGCCTGGTAAATCAACTCAAATTGAATAAACTTATTGAGTCATGATTGATGTTACGGAATCTCCAGAAGAAAGAGAAACAAGAAATAACAACCAAACAAAAAAAAGGATTTTATTTCTTGCCGGCCTCATGGTACTCACCTTATCGGCGAAAATGATTTTCAAAAATCCTCCTCCGCCTAAAGCGCCCGACCATGGCAACCGACCTTTCCGGGCCCTTCCTGGGATATTAAAAAACTTACCGGAATCCGAACGTAAAAAATTGACGGCCCAACAAATCGCGATGCTGGGAGAAGCCGACCGGACCGGTGGATTACCCGGGTCGCCTAAAGAAATGCTCGCGCAAAAACCGCAGACTCCCATGGAACAAAGGGGAGATTTATCCAAAGTCACCATTCAAGACTTCAAGTCCTATGAATATATGGAGCGAAAAACAAGACGGGCTGAAACGCGACCCCCACCCCCAATAATTGATCACACCAAAGACACGCTGGTTTTATTCACGCGGGGAGGACACCTCATTGTTCAGGACGCAGAAAGAATTAATGGCTCCGTTCAAATCGCCCTGGACCGGACCATCCACGCGCGAATTCCCCGGTTCTTGGTCCATTCGATCCGGCCC
>CAZJOE010000270.1:0-3625 GCA_964547555.1 uncultured Elusimicrobia bacterium
GCAAACGAGAAACTATTCTTTGTATCGAGATGCAGTCGTCCATATAAAGTTCGAGACCCCGCTTTAAAAACCATCTTTCCATACGCCATATAACTGCGCGCTTGCCCCCCACGCATTTTTTCCGAGGAGCGAGACAGAAGCAGCGGTACGCCGGTTCGCTGCGAGAAAAGTTGAAGCCGCGGCATTAAATAACTGTCCCCCCAATCAGTGAGAAGAATATCCGGGTCCCATTCGGCCATATGGCGGTTCAAACTTAAGAGAAGTTCCTCTTCGGTGCCGTCCATCACAAAAGAGGTTCCTTCTCCTAATTTTTGACCCAGTGTCAGGATGTAATGTTCACGACGCTGAAAACGGTTGCGGTGGTTGGGATCTGCGGGAGGGGCCTCCAATCCAAGATGGGCGAAACGAAAGGGTGGATAATCATAATCAAGCGCCCAGGGCGAATCTTTCAATTCCCATTCTTTAATGACGCCTTCCTCATCCACTTCAATCGAGCAAAATGCCAAAGGGAAAAGGCCGCGCTCATAAAAATAAGATTGGGCCAAATTAAGATCCGCGTTAAACAACGTGATGCCTGGAACCGGCATCAAACGATCGACAACAGAAGCGTAAGAAAGAGGACTGGATAATTTCACAGGCCAAACGGGAACGTTTTGGTGGGTGAAAAAATCTTTTTTCTCAACAACGCGTAGAGGGTTGATCTTTAGCGGAGTGGAAGGATTGGCCAACACATAAAAGGTGGGGCTCCAAGGGTCCAGCAACGCGCGCGATTGTCCATTGGGTTCAATGATCCAAATGCACATGCCGCGGGAAACGGGGTAGGCGTCTAAAATCCATCCATCAAATATCACAGAAACCTTATCAATCCAGGAAGGGTGTTCGATCGAACACCCTTCCTTTTCCATTTAAAGAAGCTGGTCAGGCTTCCTGTATTTTTCTTCCTCGAATCTGTTGTTTAAGTTCGTCCACTTCGCGCTGCAGTCCAATGAGCATCGCGAGGCAATGCGCTTCAAAGGGAAGCGACCTGGCCGCCATGGAAGCCGCCACCGAATGACGGCGCGCGTAACTCCATACAATGTCGAATGACGACTGGTCTTCTATGCGAAGAGCTCGTCTGAAAGTTTTCCATTCCTCTTCGGCCTCGCGCAAAAGTTGGATTTGCGTAGGAAGCGTGCGGCCCATTCATCACCATCCACCATTGGCTACTAAGGGAAGTGGGTGATGAACCGGTATAGAAATCGGTGGCATCACATTCACGCGGCGAGCCGCTTGAAGCGCTTGAGAAACAAAAGCGCGGCGCTGATAAGGAATCGAGTGATCAATGCACAAGGCAATCACCAAAGCCCGGTCGCCCAACGCTGCCAAACTATCCACAAATTTTCGAAACGCCCGCTGCACATCTTTCTCTTGGATCTCGTCATCATAAAAAAGACCCATCAAGTCCGAGATAATCACCAGCGGCCGCCACTGAATGCTCTCCGTAGGTGACAAACTTAATCTCGAAGCCTTCGGCACTTTCTCCAGCATCTGCTGAAACTGAAACGCCGTAAACGGCCGCGCCACTTGAATCGCGCGCAGGACCCGCTTGGGATCCAGTCTTCGCTCCGCCGCGGCGCGAGCGACATGGAAAGCGTCAAAAGAATTCCCTGAATCAATCCAGAAAAGACGGCCCACATGCGATTGCTGGTCCTGCGCCGTTTCTAAAGAAGAGGATTCAAACTCCGTTTTAAAAAGATCCACCACCCGCGTTAAAACCTGCCGCGTCAATTCCCGCGTTCCGGACGCCACATAAAATCCATTGGGCACCGAACCGGATGACACCAGGTTGTCCATTCTAACGAGCATGATTACTTCCTCCACTTTTTAATTTGGCGGCGGACTTCCACCACCACTCCGGCAATTGAAAAGGGCGTGTTGCGAATCGGCTCGTATTTCGGATTGGCCGGCTCCAAACACACTTCATGTGTTTTTTTCCGTAAAAACTTAACCGTGGCTTCATCTTCAATCCGGGCCACCACAATGTCCCCGTCATCCGCCGTTTCTTGGATGCGGACGATCACATGGTCGCCGTCCAAAATACCGGCGTTGATCATGGAGTCGCCACGAATTTTGAGGGCAAAATGGGTGGAGGGAGAAAGGGTTCCCCCCACCGGAAGGTGCCCTTCCACATTTTCAAACGCCATGTGAAGGGGACCGGCATGGACCCGGCCCAAAATAGGAATCTGATGGGACTTCATCGGCAGCCGCAACCCCCGCGCTATGGTCTGCTGTTTCTCCAAAAACCCTTTGCGCTGGATGGCGTTCACATGGTCCTGGACCGCTCCCAGCGATAAATCAAAGCCGGCGCAGATCTCGCGCAGAGAGGGCGGCATCTGGTTTTCCTCTATGTGAGACTGAATGAAGTCATAGATGGCCTGCTGTTTGGGGGTGAGTTCCTGGTTCATGAAAAGGAAGGTACCATACAGATGTATGGTTGTCAACCAAAAAATAAAAGTTACATATTCGTTACCCTATTTTAAGAGGATCTTAAGGACCTAATTATTAAATAGTAAGGATGAAAAAACGCTCCGCCCTTAAGAGCCTCGCCATCTCATTAAGCCTCATTTCTTTGGCCAACACCGCCTTCGCCTACAATCCCGAAACCAATTTCTGGAAAGAAAGGCAGGAAGCGCTGCAGGTGGCGAGTTTGCTGCCGGCACCATTAGCAATCCGTCATTCCCGCGAAGGCGGGAATCCAGTCCTTAAACCTGTTTTTCTGGATCCTCGACTAAGACATTCGAGGATGACGACATCATTAGAATTTCTCAACGCAATCCCCTCCTCCTTAGGCTCCATCCGAAAAATCACCAAGCCTCAAACGTCTCAAACCATTATTCATATCCAAGACGTTCACCAGAACTCCGAAGCCCAAGCCAACATCGGGAAAACCATCCAAGCTTTGATCGATACTGGAAAAGTGGACCTGGTCGCATTGGAAGGAGTTTTTGGTCCCGTCGATTTGGAACGGTTCCGAAATTTCTCGGATCAAGATGCCATCCATAAATCAGTCGACTATCTCTTGCGTGAAAACAAAATTTCCGGTGCTGTCCACACCGCCTTCACCAGCGTTCACAAAATTCCCACTTACGTTGGAGTCGATGACAAAACCCACTACGACGCCAACGTCGAATCCTACCGACGTTCGTCGGTTGTGGCTGGAAAGACGAAGGAGAGAATTGCGGATCTTGAAAAGGAACTTCAGCGTCAAAAAGTTTCCAGCTTCAACACCGATCTCGCCGCCTTCGATGCGAAAGTAGAAGCGCACCACCAAAACAATTTATCTTTGGGCGACTACGCCTCTTACCTCAGATCCCAGAACCCAGATCTCACAGCCTTCGCCGTTGACACCTTCCTCAGCGCCTACAACCTGGAACAATCCCTCAACTTCTCCCGCGTCGAAGCCGAACGCACCCAACTGGTCACCGATCTCTTAAAAAAACTTTCTCCCCAACAAATAACCGAACTGACTCAAGCCAGCCTCGCTTACCGCAGCGGCGAAATCCGCCATACCGATTTCTATCTCTACTTAAGAGAGCTTTGCGCCACTCACGGTCTACCGCTCACCCGTTACAAAACAATGAACGAC
>CAZJOE010000271.1:0-3619 GCA_964547555.1 uncultured Elusimicrobia bacterium
AAAGCCAAGTTACTTGATGCGCTTTTTGATTTGGCGGCTTCATTGAAGGAAGGAAGCTCGCAGACTAATAAAGTAAAAAACCTAAATAAATTGATTGAAAAAATTGAAATCCAGCTAAATCGGATTAAGAAGGATTTCGGAAGTTGGGAAGATCGCGGCGAGTTGATCTCAGAATTAGGGAATGCACGTTATGAATTAAAAGGTCTGTTAGCCGACCTTGTGAAAATGAAGGAAGGCGAACACAATTCTTTTACCTCAGCTCTCACTGAAAGATTCGCGGCAGAAATAGATGAGCAGATGGTTGAATTTATCCATCTTTTTCTTGAAACTGAAAGAAGCCTTGTGACCAACCTTTTAGAAGCACACGAATTTTGGAGCCATATTAAATCGGCCGACCCTTTGTTTTTAGATACCGCCGATTTTTCCGAAAAGAATCTTCTTCGAAGGGTAAGGGCCGGGGCGGCAAAAACCTTACAGTTGGTAGTGTTCGTTAACGGACACAAACTCTACGAACAATCTCGGGATGAATTTATTGGAAATGCCATCTTAAATAAGACGGAGGAAAACATTGAAGCCAAAGTTATTGTGAAGGATGATTCCGTTGAGTTTCATTGTAAAACTACGGAGATGGAACCGCCGAATCCGATAGATTTTGGAATAGCCAGTGATCATCTCGGCCTTGTATCTCGCAGAACGCACGAACGATTCCACAAAGATGGGGAGTTCGAGAATGTGTTGGAGAAAATTGCTGAAGAAGAGAATTTGAAACGTCTGGAAAATGGACTATTCGACTTTAGAAGCCTTGTTCCAGATCCTGGTGATCGGATAAAAACCTCCTATGGCCAAATTCGTCAGGAACAAGATGGAATGCTTGTGATAATTGATAGGCGTTTCAAAAAAGATCATGCTGGGCGAGGTCAATACGCAGCTTATGCGCAAGACAGATTCAAAGCTCAACATGAAATTGCGGAACTGCGAGCCTGGGCTGCTTACGCAATAGATGAGATAAACATCATCACGAGAGAAGAAGTTCTTAGCGGACAACTTGGAATTAAATTAAGAAACTGGATGAATGGGAAAGAAGAGTTTGCTTGCTCAGACGATGAGATTCGCGGTCGGCAAAAAACAATCGAATCAAAATCAAATGAATTTCATGAGAGAGGTCTTGAAGCTGAGTTTCATGAAGCCTTAGGCCGTCGAATTGACGAGGCTGAACAAAAACGCAATCAAAATCTAGGTCCGATCAAAGATCTTTTCAGGTCAATTCTTGATAAGACTGAGAATGGATCAGTCGATTTCTTGTCCATTGGAAAAACACATGATGGATCAAATATTTACTCGATCTTTAGTCCAGATGAAGGTGCAATCATATTTGCAATGTCAAGGAATGGTTCTGATATCACTTTTTTAGGAACAACGAGTGAAACCAAAGAGGAAATAGATTCGAAAGGTGGGTCCGTAAAGTTATTGCCAAAGGAAATATTTTTAACAGAGAAGGAACGGCTCGTTAAATTTGTTGGCGGACGACAAGCGATAGTATCCGGATCGTACCAACATCGCATTTTTTTAAGCTTTGTTAACCCTTTCATTTCGCAAGATAGACTCTTGCGATGGTTTAAAACAAACCCCGTTTTTCGTGCTCTTTTACGAAAGTTTGCCCGCGAACCTTACCTCGACTTTGACACAATGTATTTTGATCGCCTCAGCATTTTACCCGCCAGTTTCCTAAAAAGCGTAGGTGGATTGGCAGATATTAAATGGATATTTTCTATCTCCAGCCTGGATGGAAGCGATTATGACTTAGGAACTCTGGTACACGAAGTTGCCCATTTGGTACTCAAGGGACATTCTGATGTGGTTCTGGCTTCTTTTCGGGCTAAGTTTCGAAATATTCGAGAACAAATATCTAGGAAGGGACTCTATAAAGGAAGGAATGATCGATCTTTGGATGAGGAAATGTTGACTTTTTCTTTGACGGCTTTAGCTATGAGGAAAAGGTCAATTTCTCCTGATAATTTTGCAACTCATCGATTATCGATGTTGCTGGATCGTTTAGAGGGTCGGGATAAGGATGTGACCAATCAACATATAAATGATTTAGAGGAGCTTGGATTAATCGAATCCGCAAACGAGGTTAAGGATTTTGTCGCCAGAGAGACCTCGGCGCGAATCAATAGCATGCACCGTCGGATGGGATATCTTGAGAAAACAAATCAACCTCCCATAGATGCTGCTTCTAAAGAAGTTAGTCGTAATCGCGATTTCATTATTTCTGCTAACCAATTTCCTGAATTCCCGGAATTAAGATTTAGATCCTCTTGGATCAAGTCACCATTGCCCACTCTAGCAGCAATTGTTGGCGTTATTTTCTTCTCCGCTCAGTCCGGATTTTCACAGGATGCCGCCAACGCTGCGACACTTATCGGATCTCTAGGGTTTTTGGCAATCGACATGTTTATGATCGGTTTCCTCCTTGTGATGGTATCCAACATCTTTGCTATCGCACGGTTCGGTAAAGCGCTGAGAACAGACGGCTACTCAGTTAAGGCTCTGCATCGTGAGCAATTGCTATATGGGTTGTCCATCCCGTTGATGGTTCCGATTGTCACATTGGGAATTTTGGGAATTACCGATGGGGTCACGTTGAGCACTTTGGTTGTGACAGGGGCGCTGTCAGCCTATTCTCTTTTGGTTGGCGCTTATACTGTCGTGAACTATCATGTAAAACACTTTGGGGTGGGTCGTGATCCTCTTCAGTGGATGGTCACAATCTTTGCTGTTCTCACATTGTTCATTGTTCCAATCCTCGGTTACTCTATGATGCCATTTGTTTTATCCGACATTGCATCGCGGGAAACCGTTGAATCAATTACGCAAAGCCTGATAACGGGTCAATCGTTGTCGACGCCGCGATCGCTTCTGGATCTCACCTTTGTTGCGGGCGGTTCTTTAATGATGCTGTTGTGGGCAACGATTTTTGTGACATGGCGGCGAATTACACGGAAACCGCGCCAATCGCAACCGATAGCACCTCCGGGAACCCGTCGTTTCCTTTTACCATTCATTATTTTTCTAGCGGCGGGGAATCTAAATGCCCAGGTGATTCCAAATGTCCCTGTGGCCAATGTTTCAATTCCCGCTATAGCTGGATCGAACAACATTTTAAATCCAAACAATGACACGGGAATCGATAGCGACCAGATGAATGAGATCGTTAACGCCGTTCAAAAAGGCGACCTCTCTCAGGCCGTTCTCCTCGCCAATCCGTCCGCTGGCCCGTTGGGGCTAGGAGAATTTGGCCAGATAAGAAAAATGGGATTGAATCAAAAGGGGAATTTTGCCGACCCCCACTTCCAAAAATCAATGGCGTATGTTCTTGGAAGTCTTCTACATCCAACCGATCTTCGCACCCAACAAAATGTCACGTTTGGGTTTTTTGACAGAAACCAATTAGATGAACGGCGGATCACGGTTGCTTTAGCAAAAGCAGCCGGCGAGGGTCGGATCATTCGTTTGATTGTTCCTGAAACACATCTCGAAAGTTACCAACAAATCATGGCCCCTATTTCTCGTCTTCATCCAAAACTGAAAATTGAATTTGAGGGATTTTCATTTGAAG
>CAZJOE010000272.1:0-3616 GCA_964547555.1 uncultured Elusimicrobia bacterium
TGACAGCCATCAAATTGATAGTTGATAAATGTCGGCGGGCAAGTGACAGGCCCGATTTTAAAATATCGTCTCCATCCATTAGATTTTTGACTTCCTTCACTTTCCCGATAATTTGATCCCACTCTGGTTCTTCTTTTTCGATCACCCGTTTCCAGTGCGGGAATACAAATAAAACCGATATCAAAAGAATTCCAAGGGTGACGAAAACAAGTGTGGCAATTAAATGATGATTCCAATTTGCAAAAACATTTGGATTTAAGAACCATCCAAAAACCGTTATTAAATAATTGACCGAAGTATCGCTGCGGGACAAAACCAATCCGACAGTCATGCTCACCAATATTCCTGCTAAAACAATTCTGGATTCTCTGGCCGGAGCATTTCTCACATAATCGACCGGAACTGTTTCACCCATCCTGAGAACTTTGTATTTACCCGGGAAAACGCCTAGGGCTGCTGGAACCGGTTTATTAATCTCTGTCGATTTTACGGGAGGGAAAATCCAATAGCGAACAGTGAAATAGCTGAAATACGCCCAGCAGGCAATGAAGAAAATTCGGACCATCCAATTTGATGTGTAAGGAGGCCCAAAGAACAGATGCCCGCGGAAAAGAAATGAGGTTTTCTTCTTATAGTTAATAAACCCTAATAATAAGAATAGATTGAAGAATAAACAGAAGACCAACGGATGGTAAGGCGAAGCTGACCTTAGAACATGCTGCTCAGCCAGATAGAAGGCAAATGTAATTGCTGAAAGAAAGGCCAAGCCGCGAAAAGGCGCCCTATAAATTGCAGTTATTTTTTCTCTCTTCGGACTTTTTGGATCGATAGAAAAAAAGTGCATTGTTCTTAACAAACCAATGGCAATTCCCAAAACAACATACATAAACAAACTATAGGAAAGGAAATAAGAAGGCGAATTTAAGGCGTTGTTTGAAGGCAAGGCATTTGTTGACGGTTCGAGAACTTGCCCAACTCCCGTTGACGGAAAAAACAGAATCGCGCTCAGAATAATAATCCCGACGGTGGCCAAGAGCCTGTTGAGGAGCAACCTATTTTGGAAATATTGGACGGAAAGGATTTTGTGAACGCCGTTTTCAGTTGCGCATTTAACGGAAAGTTTTCCGGATTTTCCTGGGACTTTAATGAGAGAAATATTTTTTTCTAAATATTCGGCAGCTGCATTTGTAATTGGTTTGGAAACCCCAATTCCGGCGGGATTCTGAGCCATGAAAAGTTTTTCGCCGGTGAAGAGTTGGTCGAGCGGGGTTTTTTCTTGGGCGAAGACGGTAAGATAAGAAGAACCGTTTTCTGAATCAACTTTGCTCAATTTCGGAACGAAGGTGATGGTCGTGATTCCATTTTCTTTGAGAAGGCGATCAATTCCAGGAGAATGAAAACCGCCGGTCACAAGAACTGAAACCTTGGATTTGTTTTTTTCGATCGCTTTTAAAAGGTTGTTCGTGATGGCGATGTCGCGGGCTTCGGCTTCTTCGTAAAAAGATTCGAAAGGCTTTAGGCCGTCATTCCCGCGAAGGCGGGAATCCAGGCCGTAAGCATTCTTTTGAAAAAGGTTTGAAGACTGGATTCCCGCCTTCGCGGGAATGACGACTTTATATTCCCCCCATTCCTCTGGTGTTAGCGCAAAATCCAATAATTTCCCCACCAGATAAATCTTCCTGGATTGAGAAACCAAATCCTTTTCAACTTCTGTTTTGGCGAGGGAGGCGTAGGCTTCGTTTTCCATTTGGCGGATTTCGGTGAAGAGTTTTTCTTGGTCGATGCCTTCGGAAAGCAAGACGTATTGCACATAAGCGTTCATAGCCTTGAATTCATGGAGGGAGATGCCGTTTTGGGAGCAGAGGTCTTTCAGGTATTCGTAAAAATCCCCATGTCCGATATTCCCCAACCGGTAAGCGATGCTGGTGTTCATCAGTTCCGTGGTTTGATCTTTGCTGAGCTTGGGAATGAGTTTTGAAAGTAGGGCGGTTCGTTCGGCTTCGACTTGGGGAAAATTGAGGGTTTTTTCGGAGTGGTAAGCTTCAAGGAAAATTTGGGTTGGGGGTGAGTCGTTTGTTGAATACTTTGAAAGGGCTTCTATGTAATCGCCGATCGACAACTTGCCTTCTCTATAAGATTCCACTTGAGAATGAAAAAGGGCCAACTCCTTGTTGAATTGCGCTCCTGTTTGAAGAGTTGATCGTTTTTTGAGATCGGCCAGTTCTTCTTGACGTTTTTCTTTGGCGCCAAAGGATTCCCGATAAGCTTGAACATTGGCGTTGTAATGGTGGCGATCGTCAACACCGACAAGGAGAGGAATTTCAGAAGGGCTAATGAAAGCGGCGTGAACGGGACCTGAAATCCTATTTTCTCTCAACAAATAATCCGCCGTCATTCGGACCGCTTCTTTGTTTTCAAAAGCGCGCAGATCGGTCAAGTCAAGGGGAGAAAAAGCGCCTTCCAAAGCGATCAAGTCAATTTTTTTCTGGTTGATTAATTCTTGGACAACACTTCCAATGTTTTGCTGAGCTTCCTGATTTTGATGAATGTCCTGGACATGAATGATGATTTTTTTGCTGCTTTTGCGTGAAGGTCCCAAAATTTTCCTGACGCTGCCGTACTGAGAAGACAAGGAACTGACGAGGGATCCAAGTCGCGATTCCATTTCTTTGGGAATGTTCTTCTCGAATTTTTTTGAAAAGGATGATTTAAAATTTTGGGGGATGAGAGCGGGGAGTTGAAAATTGGCAGGCAGGCTCGCGAATTTATTTTTTTGGCGGTCGGCCCAAAAATTGGATTCAGGAGCATGAGCGAATAGCGTGTTGGTTAAAAATAAAACAACAGCAAGACAAACGGCGCCGGATTTTAAGAAGGTCTTTCTCATCGGGGGCATTCAACCAGACCCGTCTTAAATTTTGATTAAGACCTTGTAACTTTCTTGTAAATATTAAATTAAACCGATTTAATTATACAAATCCCTATTCTATGATGGGACGGCCGGTGGCTTTTTGTAAGGCGGCTAGCGAGGAATGAAGGGAGTAACGGGCTTCGATCACGGAAAGCTGAGATTCCAACCGCCAGTTTAAAAAGTCGGACCGATCCACCGAGCGTTCTTGTTTGTTGATGGCGTCCAATTCTTCAGACCGGATGGCCAACTCATCCGTCCAATGTAAATAATTCTGATAGGAAGACCGGACCTCACGTTCAATTTGATCTTCCAATTGGACTTTCTTCAACCGGCCTTGCTCAGCCCGGTATTTACTGGCTTTGATGCGCGACAAGCTTGAGAACCCGTCAAAAATCGGGATGTTCATGGTGATGCCGGTGTTCCAATTGTTGTCTTCCAGTGGGAATTCTTTGTCCCGCATTTCCATGGATCCGCCCAAAAGAAAAACAGGATACCGGTCGGCCAGAGAAAGATTGACCGACAGTTGGTCCACTTCCACCTGAAGTTCCGTGTGACGGAGGTCCGCCCGGTTTTGCTTGGCCCACACCAAAACTTGCTGGAGGGGCGGCACCGGCGGCACGGTGGCCAGCGATCCTTCAATTTCCACGTCATTAAAAAGTTCGACGCCAATCAACTGCAAGTAATCTATTTTAACGTTCCGCTCTTCTT
>CAZJOE010000273.1:0-3604 GCA_964547555.1 uncultured Elusimicrobia bacterium
GGATTCTCAGCTTATCTGCTGGATGGAACCAATGTTCTTCTCGGCGTGGACGCCGACATGGTCTGGAAGGAATCAACTCAGAACGAATTGGTCAGGCGGTTTGCCGAGGTTGCCCATATTCTTCTCGATGCAGGCAATTTAGTTATTTCAACCACCAATGCGATCGGCTTGGCCGACATGGCCGCGGTTCAAGCGCTCATTCCGGATTTTTCTGTTCTCGTCATTGAAGTAAATCCCAAAGGCCAAAGCGCGGGAGCGGCCGACTTGCATTTATTGGGATTGGAATCGGAAAACGACGTGGTCCAAAAAATTTCAACCCTCCTCAAAGACATCAAAATCAGCAACCCTTAGGTTCATAGCTTCTGCGAGAGGCGAGAGCAATGAATCGACACGACTTCCGCCCCAAAATAAAAAATCTGCGCGGAATAATAAACCCAAACCAACACCACGATTAAAGATCCCGCCGCCCCATAAGCAGATTGCGCCGCGTACCGTCCCAAATAAAAACCAATGAAAAATTTTCCCACCGAAAAAAGAACCGAGGTTGTGAGCGCGCCGAGCCATGCACAATTCCATGGGATTATTGTTTCCGGCATGAATTTAAACAGCAAAGCAAAAAGCCCCGTGATGAAAATAAAAGAAACAGTTCCATTCACCAGTTGAAGGACCGGCAAAGGAAAAGGAACGTTCTTTGAAATCCAATTCCCAAAAATCAAAAGCACGGCGCTAAAAACAAGCGAAACCAATGTCAAAAAACCAATCCCCAAAACCATCGCCATTGAAACCAGCCGGTTGCGTATAAATTTTTTAAAGCCGGCATGTTTCTCTTTTAATTTCAATATTTTATTGAGGCCCCGCTTAAGTTCCAACAGAACTCCCGATGCGCCGATAATGAGGATCAAGATTCCCACGAGCGCCGTCAAAAGACCGGGGGCGCCGGTTTTTGAAACCGTGATCATGCTTTGGACCACTTCCACGCTTTGCTTTCCAAACAGCGAGTCGACCTGCCCCACAATCGCCTGCTGAGCTGAGCCTTGTTCAAAAACAATGTCCGAGAGCGCAATCGTTAACAGCAAAAGCGGGGCCAATGAAAAAACGGAATAATAAGCCAAGGAGGCGCCCAGTTCCGCACAGTCATCTTCCTTCCATTTGTCGAACGCTTGAACGAAATTTTTAAATAATTCTTTCATGGCTTTACTTTGTCGAGACGAATGGTGTTATCGAGTTGTGGTGAGATGGCCTGAATAAATGCGTGCCTAAAAACGGCGCGAACAGCGGCCCATGTTTTAACTTTGGGATCATCCAGTTTCCCCGCGAATTCGACTTTCGTTGAAATAGAGTCTTCTTTTCGATTTGTGAAAATCCATGCGATAATGTTGGCCACCCATCCCTTTAATTTTTCCGTCAATTTAAGGTCCTCGGCACCCAAGGATTTAAATTTAACGTCTTTAATAAATGGTTTCACATACCCGTTAAAAGCTCCATCCTTGGCGGCGGCTTCAATATAAAAACTAATCCCGCCTTTATCAGCCACCACACCTCCGTAATGACGGACAAAAGAATTAATAGAAACCAAATTCAAATCAGTCAATGTGGTATTTAAATCAAAGGCAGGTTGTTTCTCGAAGGGATTAAAAGAAAGTTGAAAATCAAAACTTCCTTGATCCATCGGCTGGCCTTTGGCCTCAACGCGGGCGAGCAAACGATCGTACGATTTTCGGCTGTTGGTTAAATTGTGCGCCGAAAGGTAAATCTTGCCCAGATAGACATCGACAGGGGGGCGCGCACCGGGGTTTTTAAAATGAATAGCGCCGTTCGAAACCCCCAGGAAATTAATCTGAAGCGGGAATAATTCTTCCACCCGGTCCTGCCAACTTGAATCAACAGAGAGCTGGCTCTGTTCTTTGCTTGGCCCCGCGACAAAATTAAGTTCGGGATTTTTCATCTTAATTTGTCCCACCAACGAACCATGGAATATTTCTCTCCACTGCACAGAGAAATCCGCGCTATCCGTATGAAAAAAAGGAACCGGCACTTTCCCCTCAATCTTGCGGAGATCCAACCCCTGAATTTCATAGGCCCCTCGCCACAAATGAACATCGATGTCTTCGATATGGCCTTTATATCCGGGAATTTTATCGAGAGTGCGGTTCACATACCACTTGAGAATTGAGGGAAGAAATAACCTCAATATAAACAGGAGAACGAGAACAACAATGAGAGAAATCCAGGTTTTGCGCAGTTTCATCACCCTTTTTACGAATGAATCACCGTCTAGTTCAAACCAACGTTAAGGTTTTAATAGGGACTGGTATTTATCTCTGTGGTAATAAGCGAGGAATAAATTGGCCAGCAGCAACGGAATGGCAACGGTCAAACCTTCTGGAGCAAGAAAAGCATGAACACCGACAATGTTCACAACAATGGGAAAGATCACCACCGTGGCCAACGGAACAAAGAACCCTGAAACGAAAGCCAGTCCACAAAGCAACTCAATTACTTTTACGGTTGGCATCAAATAAATCGATGCTTCCAATCCATCGCTAAATATTTTCATAGCGCCTTCTGCCGGAGGGGGTGTGATGAGCTTGAACAAAAAGGTAATTGAAGCGAATAGAAACATAAGTCCCATGAGGCTGCGCACAACGATGGCTGCGATTTTCATTGTTGATCTCCTTTGACCACGGATTTTCTGGTTAAGCTCGACACAACGCCCGGTGAATCTTGAGCGAGTCGCTTCGCCAACTCCTGAAAACTTTCATCGCTGTTATCGGATATAAATGCCGTCTCTTCAACTGTTAAAATCTTAACCCCCACCAATTGAATTTTTGATAAAGGACCGTCAATGGAACCAGGCAAAGAATTCTCAAGCGATCCCCACTTGTTCCAGATTCCCGTACGGATCTCGATCATCCAATCGACCATTTCCTTTCTGGCCCGAACGACCGGCGCAAAAGGAGTCTTCATCGATTGAGGATCGGCCAACAAATCCACCAGCTTCCGTATTTTTTGTTCCGCAGCTTTCTGGTCTCTTTCATCATCAATAATCTGGGCCATCTCTCGAACCGCTGGCGGGGCATTGTCGTCTTGGGAAATGAAATTTCGATCGCTTAATTTGCTGAGATGCCCTTGCCACGCTTTAATAATACCGGCAGCCCCAGCCAGGGGAGGCAACCCCCCGTCTTTGATCGCATTCACGACGAAACTCGTTAATTTTTGCGCCGCCAATTCAGGAGTGGAGCACAACTCATTTTTTTTAAAAAAGCGATCCAGCAGAGCCCAGTTCTCACGCTCGGAACTTGAATTGTTCAAAATTAATTCGCTTAACTCAGGCCCTTCATATCGACCCAACATTTCTTCGGCGATTTTCACCATCTGCGGGGCGGAAAAACCCTCGAGATAAAACGCAAACGCCCTTAATAAATAAGGATCCGGCTTCTGAGCGGTTTTTAACGAAGACCAATAGGAAAGTTCCCATACTTTGTAATTCATAAAGTTTTATGTCCCATTTTTTTTTGCGCGATCTCAAAATTTCTTTCCTAACGTATGAAGATAACTGATAATCATCTAGAAGTCTCCTCCCACAGAGAAGTATTGTTTGGTT
>CAZJOE010000274.1:0-3601 GCA_964547555.1 uncultured Elusimicrobia bacterium
AAAAGTCGTTACATAATAGGAACTGCTTTTCGAAGCGGGAGCGGCGGCAGGGTTTTCAGAACCAGAAGCCATTGACCCCTGAGCAGAAGCGATCGTCCCCCCTCTTCCTAGTGAATCCGCACTAATAATGCCGCCATCATAGGCATCAAAAGGAAGGGGCGTGCGCGGTTTGGCCAATAAAGAAGGCGTGAGAAAAGACGCAAATCCAAAAAGGATGAGTGTTGGCCGAAGAAGCGTTTTTATTTGACGCTCCCCACAACCCCTTGAACGGGACTGGAAGGAGAGGCAACACCACGCTTCACCATGCGCTTGGCGAGGAAGGCAAGCCGGCCTGCTTCCGTCGCCAATTTCATGGCTTCGGCCATTTGAACCGGATTCTCCGCTTCAGCAATCGCGGTGTTCATCAAAATACCATCGACGCCAAGTTCCATGGTGAGAGCCGCATCGGAAGCAATTCCAACCCCCGCATCGACGATGACAGGAACAGAAGTGACGATCTCACGAATCAAACGAATGTTATGAGGATTTAAAACTCCCAGACCTGATCCAATGGGAGAAGCCAACGGCATGACGGCGGCGGCTCCTGCTTCGACCAGTTTCCGGGCCATGATGGGATCATCGTTGGTATAAGGAAGGATCGTGAATTTTTCTTTCACCAAAATCTTTGTCGCTTGAAGTAAAAGCTCGGTATCAGGCAAAAGGGTTTTGGGATCGCCCAAGACTTCTAGCTTAATTCAATCCGTTTGGCAGAGTTCTCGCGCCAATCGAGCTGTCCGCAGAGTGTCTTCCAAATTGTAACAACCCGCCGTATTGGGAAGAATCAAAATATTCTTGGGAATGTAACTCCAAAAAGACGTTCCCGATTTGTCTTCCAAATTCACGCGACGAATGGCCACCGTGATCATTCCGGTGCCAGAAACGTTGAGGCATTCTCGCATTAAGTCCAATGTCTTGTATTTGCCGGATCCCAAAATCAAATGGGAAGACAAAGCATAAGATCCGATTTTCAACATTACCCACCTCCAATCATCTGAATGATCTCAAGAACATCCCCTTCTTGAAGTTTTGTTTCACCCAAATGAATCCGTTTAATAATTTTTAAATTGAGTTCGCAGGCCACGACATGGGGACTGATCCCTTTCTTGGTGAGCAGGTCGTGAATCGACATATTTTCTTCAATCTGCTCTTTTTTTCCATTGACCTCAATGTTTATCACGGTATTCTGCATAAATTAGACCGAAAGAACCTGCATATCGTAAAGCCGGTGATACGTTCCTTTTTTCTCGAGAAGTTCATCATGGCTTCCAGACTCTCTTACTTTCCCGTTTTCTAAAACTACTATACGGCTGGCCTTTCTAACGGTGGCCAGACGGTGGGCAATCATAAGAACCGTTCTTCCGTCTAGCAACCGGTCCAGCGCCTTCTGGACCATTTGTTCGGAAGCGGCGTCCAAGGCGCTCGTGGCTTCATCTAGAATAAGAATCGCCGGATTTTTTAATAGCGCCCGCGCGATGGCAATACGTTGGCGTTCTCCACCGGACAGACGCGCGCCCCTTTCACCGATAACCGTGTCATATCCTTTTTCCCACTTGGAAATAAAATCATGCGCATAGGCCGCTTGGGCGGCCGCCACAATTTCTTCATGGGACGAACCGGGGCGGCCGTATTCGATATTGGCCCAAACAGTATCGTTAAACAAATGGGTTTCTTGGGTCACCACCGCCATTTGCTTCCTCAGACTGGTTGTAGAAATGTCCCGGTAGTTTTTCCCATCGAGAAGGACTTTCCCTTCCGTGGGATCGTAAAACCGGAGCGCCAATAGCGCGATGGTGGATTTTCCCGAGCCGGAAGATCCAACCAAGGCAAGAATCTCCCCTTTTTTGACGAACAGATTTATGTTTTCCAACACGGGCGTGTTTTCCGAATAACCGAAACTCACGTTTTGAAATTCTATTCCCGTTGAGATTTCTGGAGCCTGGATGGAGGCCGGGCTGTCAAAAACCGTGGGTTGCTGGTCCAGCAGTTCAAACACCCGTTCTCCCGCCGCCAATCCTTGTTGAGTTTGAATGTTTAACTTCGCGAATTGTTTGATGGGATTATAAAGAGACATCGCAGCGCCGATAAAAGCGACAAACCCTCCCAAAGACCAGGTGCCATTAATGACTTGCTTTCCGCCGATGCCCAACATCAGGGCTAAAACAATCGCTCCCAAAAACTCCATGATGGGGCTTGACCGGGCTTCCACCCGTACCAGTTTCATCATCACATCGAAGTACCGGCCATTCTCTTTTGAAAACTCCCTGATTTCTTTCTGTTCATTTTGGAATGTTTTAACGATGGGCATGGCCAGGATGGACTCTTGGATAATCTGGTAAAGCTCAGCCATCTTGGCTTGGCCTTCGCGTCCGGCTTTTCTGCTTTTTATTCCCAACTTTGTGGTGAGATAACCGGCCACCGGCAAAACGGAAAAACAAATCAGCGCGAACTTCCAATTGGAATAAAAAATAAATCCAATCAGAAAAATGACGGTGAGGCCGTCTCGAATGACCACGGTCGGAGTCGAGATAAGAGATTGCTGCAAAATGGTGATATCGTTGGTCAACCTCGCCATAATCCCTGAAGAAGCCTTCTGGTTAAAAAAACCCATGGAGAGATTGTAGAGATGCGCATAAACATTGTCTCGAATCTTTCGGGTAATAGACTGGCTGATATACGAGGTCAAATAGGTATGCGAATACCAAAGAATTGATTTCAGTGTGTATAAAATGAGGATGAGGAGGACGCCATTTTGAAGCGCCGCAATGTCCTTTTGCGTCAATGCGTTGTCGATAAGAAATTTCATGAGCCACATGGATCCCATGTTGATACCAGCCACCGCCGCCATCGCCAGCAAGGCCGCGGTCATCCGGAACCACCAAGGTTTTAAATAAGGCAAAAGTCGCTTGAGCATCAGGCCACCTTCTCCAAAATAGTGCGGGCCGCCCGGTCACTGGCGCCGCTTTCCCCGAATTGTTCCCGGATTTTCAACAGGCGTTTGCGCAGAATATTTTTCTCGGCCGGATTTTTTAACCAATTGATAAGCGGAGCGGCAATCGCTTCGGGTGTCGCTTTGGATTGAATAAATTCCGGGACAATTTCTTCTTTTGAAAGAATATTTGGGAGCGCAATGTAAGGAATTTTGACCAGCATCTTCGCGATCCGGTAATTTAACCAACTCATTTTGTACATCACCACCATGGGAATTCCTAACAGCGTGTTCTCAAAGGATTCCAGCCCTGACGCCGTGACGGCCAAATCCAACTGAGAACGCCACCGGTAATCTTCATCTTGAACCAAGTCGATTAAAAGCCGACTGCTTTTATAACCGGTGATAATGCTTTTATAAATATCTCTGTCCACATTCGGGACTGTAAAAAGAATGAACCGGGTCGCAGGGCAAGATTCATGGACCAATCGGCAGGCTTCCATGATGACGGGTAAATGGCGCTGGATCTCGTCGGGACGGCTGCCCGGCAATAGTCCAATATTGCTTTCAACCCGCGCCATCGGCGGGCCTTCAATGGAGATTTCAGGAACCGCGTCCAATAAAGGATGTCCCACA
>CAZJOE010000275.1:0-3593 GCA_964547555.1 uncultured Elusimicrobia bacterium
ATCCATCAGCTCCGATGCTAACGCTTTCAAATGGTGTGCAACTCATCGAAAGAATTCTGTTGGATCCCCTTAAATTTCCAACGAGAGTCCGTGATAATCCGCTTCCTCGGATTTTCCATGTCCCAACGGCCGTCAGTAATCAAAACACCTATTACCGGGATGCCGCCCAAAAGAAAATTATCGATGAATACTCGGGTCTTTATGACAACGCCAATGCGGTATTGGCTTATGTTGAATCCGGAACCACTGACAATCTTTTCCGGGCTCGCGACATTCTCAGACGATATGCATTGGGCAATTATGGCGATTTCACTTTAAGGGCTTTCCCAACCTTCGTAAACAATTTTTCATTTGCTGAATTCAATTCCGGCGCTTATTACTGGTTCGTGCTAACCGATGCCAGCGGCATTTATGGCGTCGATGACCAACAATTTAATGCATTCACTGGACCGCAAGGATGGATGTTGATGGCCGCCGCCAAATATATCGAAGCCCGACAGGCGAGACGCGAATCGGTTGAACCTGAAATTTTAATAATGAGCGATCCTGTCGCTGAAGGCGCGATCCTCCTTCAAAAACCAGAAGGAATCATTCCGTATGGACCGAGCAAACAATCGGGAAGCTCAGATCCGAATTGGGCAATTAATTTGATGTCAATGGAACATCAGACCAGCATTTACAAAGGCCTTAAAGCTTGGAGCCGTGTTTCCAGCCAAGGCCAGCGCTATGATGCAGCGGCTGAAGAAATTTGGCAGGGAATAACGAACACAACGGTTTACGTCAATGGCATACCTCAAACCGGTTTTCTCCGCAGAAATGGAAACGACGTGTATTTTATGGCCGGCGCCACCTACAACACGATTCTGGGAAGATGGGAAGCTGATACACGTCTTTTCTCAGATGCTGCCGGATCTTGGATGATAGAAGCGTTCGGCCCGGAAAGAATCGATACAGCCTTTGGCGCGGGAACCACTTATCAGATTGTTCAAACGATACGACGGAAAGTTGGATGGACTTCTGCCTTTCAACGTCCCACCGCAACCACAAAATGGGCCGCTATCGATTTCGTTGATGCCATTAACAACATCGCAATCCAACCCGCAAATGCGATCGGATGGCCTGAGGGAAGTGATCCTCATTTTCTTGCACTCACCCATGACTATTATGCCCGCGTGGGCGGATTGACCAAAGATCAACTTGCGTCACTCATGGCCGATCATAACGAGATAAAAAAGAAATTGGCCAGTGTTGAGGGTAATTCGGCGGGCTGGGGCAGCGGCGTAACTTCTTCACGAGGCGGGAATACCGGTTTTTCATTTATACCGAGAAACATACTAGTTCGAACCATTGTTGCCATGCGCCGATTATTTGGCCGCGGCCCCCTGATTGAAGCGGGAGAAATTCCCTCCGCTAACACACCCTTTAGCTTCTACGCTTTCATTACCCGCGAAAAAGCATTGGAGAAAAACGGATTTGTTCCCGTCATCCATCCTGAAACGCAAAACGGATCTATCTCTCAATGGACAACCAACAGCACTGGTGAAACCGTTTATTTAACCGCGATCAATGACGGCGCCAAAATCATTGTTCAAAGCCTCAGCAAGAGAGGCATTGTCACCACCAATTCCACCACTTTTTCTTTCGGCGAAAATGAAACGCGGGTCACCGCTTTTGATCAAGGACAAGAAATTTCCGAAACATTCGCTGGTCCAAATCCCCTCCAAAACATCTACAACGTTCACAACAACGATAATGGCGATAATGAATTCCATCTGGCCTTACCGGCAAGCTTCATGACCAATGTACTCCAGGTTCTTCCCACTGCCACGAATGGACCGATCAAGTTTTGGCTTCCCCCCTCATCCGAGAACACCGCAATGAGAAAACCAAAAACAGGCGCCACACCACTTTGGATGAATTTTGTCGAGTCCCTGGGATTTAGCAAAGAAACCGCTGTGCGATCTGCGGGATTGGAAGAGCTGGTTTTTTCCTGGCTGGTGTTTCTGATTCTTCCAAAAACTTTTTCAGCGGTCGGGTTTGACCCTCAAACAGCAATCTGGCTTACCTACGCTCTTACGAATTTAGTTTTCGCGATTTTCCATCCTTATGGGACCACTTGGACTGAGTTTGGAAAACCTAATACTGATCCAACTCGACTCACAATATGGGAGCGAATTAAATACTTCGCCCCCGTGGGCGCATTTATCCGAATTGGCTACATCCTTCCGCTACTTTTTCCCGAAGTCGGGGGACTCATCGGTCAAATAGGAGCCAGCCCTCTCATTCCCACCCTCCTCTTTCATACGGTTTGGAACAATGGATTTACCGTTAAATGGAAAAATCTGTATGTGGGAATGATTTCGACTCGATTGAACCCCACTCTTTCGGGAATGCTCAACACCAATCAAATATTGAAACTCAAAGCCATGCTGGCAGTGGCGAATCAAATGTCCTTGGCGTTGCAGCATTCGATTCCATCGGATATCGATCCTGCCACCGGGTGGGACGGATTGGAAAAGGCCAACAAAAAATTGCGCGAGATGGGGGCCGTCGGTGTTCTTATTGGAAGCGGAGCGCAGGCTCTTTACAGCGGCAGGGATTTGGATGAGGTCAAAGATCTGGATATTCTCGTTGTGACCCCCTCAAATCAGTGGGAAGTAAAACTAAATGACTTCGAAGAAGGAATCGACTGGTTTACACTAACCAATGAAACCATTGTTGAAAATACCGGGATCACGCAAAGCATTTTGCCGAACACCCCCGTCTTTTCGAACGCTAATAAAATTTTCATACGCGCCCCCATTACCACCGAAATACCACCAACAGGTCTCGTCCGACCTGCGCGCCCAGCTGGTCGAGCTCGAAGCACAGGTCGACGGCACGTTCAACGCGTTCCGAGGCCGGATCGACGGCGAGCCGGTCGACGACAACGCCATCGCCGCCATCCTGCGGACCAGCGACGACAGCGGAGCGAGACGCCAGGCGTGGGAAGCGTCCAAGCAGGTCGGTGCCGAGGTCGCGGAGTCGGTCGTGGAGCTCGCCCGCCTCCGCAACCGTGCCGCTCGCCATCTCGGCGCACGCGACCACTTCGCGCTCGCACTGGCCACGAGCGAGCTCGACGAGACCCGGCTCTTCGAGACGCTCGACGAGGTCGACCGGGCGACCGCGGAGCCGTTTGCCGCGTGGAAGGCTGAGCTCGACGAGACCCTGACGCAGCGCTTCGGCGGTGCCCTTGACGAGCTCCGCCCCTGGCACTACGACGACCCGTTCTTCCAGGAGCCTCCGGCCGCGGGATCAATCAACCTCGACCGGTGGCTCGAGGACGCGGACCTCGAAGCCCTCACCGTGCGCACCTACGACGGGCTCGGGCTCGATGTCCGTACCGTGCTCGAGCGCAGCGACCTGCTTCCCCGATCGGGGAAGAGCCAGCACGCGTTTTGCATCGACGTGGACCACGAAGGAGACGTCCGGGTTCTCAGCAACAACGTCGCCTCCGAGTACTGGGCCGGGACGATGCTGCACGAGTTCGGCCACGCCCTGTACGACACCAAGGTCGATCCCGACCTGCCGTGGCTGCTGCGCAGCATGCATCC
>CAZJOE010000276.1:0-3562 GCA_964547555.1 uncultured Elusimicrobia bacterium
TCCGCTGCGGACGCGCTCGCGCAGGATGTCCCTCTCAAACTCGGCGAAGACGGCCTCAAAGAAATGAGCCGCCGCGCCATCATAAACGCCAATTACATCCGCGTGCGTCTTTCCAGCGTGTTCAAATCGGTTTCAACCGAACCGTGCATGCATGAAGCAGTCTTTTCAGGAACACCAATTCTCGAACATGGCATTCGCACCCTGGATATCGCCAAACGGCTTTTGGATTACGGCTACTACGCCCCGACGGTTTATTTTCCTTTGATCGTTCCCGAAGCTTTGATGATTGAACCAACCGAAACAGAAACGCCCGAAACCTTGAGGGCGTTTTGCGACACGGTTGAAAAAATCATTCAAGAAGTGCATGCGAACCCCGATCTGGTCAAGACTGCTCCTCACACCACACCGGTCCGTCGATTGGATGAAGTTAAAGCGGCCCGAGAACCCATCCTCAAATGGGATTCATGGAACGAACCCCAAACGGTTTCTTCCGCCTCCCTTGAACAACACCCTTCTAAAAAATAGTTGGCGGATTATTGAATCCGGACCTCTTTCCGCCGAGGTCAACATGGACATCGACCGAAAAGCGCTTGAATCCATGGAATCCGACCAGAATGAACCTCCCCTCCTCCGCTTTTTCCAATGGGCTTCTCCCGCCGTCTCTTACGGATATCTCCTAGACCCTGAAAAAGTAAAAGACTTCGCCCGCAAAAATGGAAATTTCCCAATCGTAAAACGTCCCACTGGTGGCGGCGCCGTCGTCCATCAAACAACCGACTTGAGTATTTCCCTCCTCTGGCCACGTCGTCAGGGAATTTTCCCCGATAAACCGCGGGAGTGCTACAAAGCCATCCATAAACTGTTGATCGATTGCTTTGGAAAGATGAACCATTCGACACCAAATTTCCAGCTTTGGGTTGCGTCTTGTGGAGCGACTCGAGAAACGTGGAGCGGAACAAGACGCAACCCAAAGCAAACGGTCCCCGTCTGCTTTGAAGAACCAGTCTGCGATGATGTGATGTTGAACGGGGAAAAAATTATCGGCGGGGCGCTCCGACTAACCAGGAAAGCAATTCTTTATCAGGGCAATATTCAATGGGATCGAGAAATTCCTCGTTCCGCCATTCTTTTGGCTTTTTCCTTCATTTTTAATTCATCCCAACGATCCAGTACGTCTTGAGCGGTCAGTTTTTCTTTCTTTCCTCGGCCGAACACGTGGGGATGGCGGCCGATCAGTTTGGATTTTAGCGTTGCAAGGACGTCGTGGATGGTAAATTCTCCCCGTTCCGCCGCCAATTGTGAGTGAAAAAGAACTTGGAGGAGAATATCTCCTAGCTCTTCTTCCAGGTTGATCCAATCTTTTTTCCGGACCGCCTCCACAACTTCCTCTGATTCTTCCTTCAAATACTTAAGTAAAGATTGATGTGTCTGTTTGCGATCCCAAGGACAGCCGCCCGGACCGCGTAACCGGGCCATGACTTGTACCAATTCTTTAAACGTTGTTTTCTTTTTTTTCATTACGCTGGATTTATAGCACGTCTTCTATTATATTGGACAGACGTTTCAGCTGTTTTTCAAAAAATACGTATCATCGGCCATTCAAATTAAGGGGGAGACTAATGAGTCGGAATCAATTGACGAAGTTGTTGCTTGCCGTGGTTGTGATTGTTTCCGCAAAAGATTTTTCCTTTGCTGTTGGTTCCGGCGGATTTGAAAATCAGGTCCCACACGCCCGCGCTCAAGGTCGCGCCAACAGCGTCGTCGCTTCCGTGGACGATTCTTCAGCTGTCACCTTTAATCCCGCTCGTTTGACCGCAATTAATGGCGGTGATCTTTCTGTTGGTTTCACTTATCAGGCCATCGAAACCTCCTATAGCGATCCCAGCGGTGCCAATCCCAGCGATTCCACCGATTCCGATCCCGGCATCAGCCCCAACTTCCACATCGCCCATCGTTTCGGCATGGAAAAATGGGGATTTGGACTGGGCATCAATGTCCCTCACGGTCTGGGAAATGAATGGAAAAAAACAGGCACGATGGCTCTTCTTGCAACTGAATCCGCGTTGGCACTCATCGACGTCAATCCCGCAGCAGCCTACAAAATCAATGATATGTTCTCTGTCGGCGCAGGATTAGATTTCTACGCGGCCGATGCCGAATTGAAATCATTTGATGCCACCGATGCTCTTGGATCCGGAGGAGGAACCAATTCAGAAATTGTAACGGAAGCAGATGGAAGCGGCCTGGGCGCCAATATCGGCGTTTCGGCGGTTCTCAACGAGAAACATTCTCTGGGAGTTTCATATCGGACAGGCGCCAATTTCGACATTGAAGGAACACAGAAAGTGAGCGGGGACACAGCAAGTGGCTCATCCAATGTTAAGGCCGAACTTAACATCCCAGAAATTCTCATGCTGGGTTATGCCTTCAAACCAAATGAAAAATTGGTTTTGGAATGTGATCTCCAATGGAGTGGATGGGGAATTGTCGACAACTTGGAAATAAAAGACAAAGATACAGGCACCTCCACGACTTTCGACAGAGCATGGGGAGACCGGTGGTCTATTGGTCTTGGAACGGAATACGCTCTCAAAGAAAATCTGTTCTTGAGAGGAGGATACTCGTTCTGGAGCACCCCCGTTCCCAATGAGACCTATGAACCATCCACGCCGGACGCCGACACCCACGGACTCACCCTTGGAATTGGAACGGTTTTCAAAAGTAATGTGACCTTGGACTTTGCCGCCATGTTCTATCGGTTGAATGACCGGCACATCAATGGCAGCGTTGGTTTGATTCCGACTCCCAGTGGAGATTATGAAACCCACGCGGAGTATTTTGCCCTCAACGTCGGATATAAATTCGCCGGAGCCGCTCAGTAAATAGTTTTAAACAAAGAAGGGCACGGGGAAAGATCGATCCGACCCCGTGCCCTTTTGATTTTTAGAAGGAACTCCAAATGAAAACAAAGTTGGGATATTCAGATCGACACGCGGTCTCAGGCATCAAAGCGAAACTCCCTGAGATTGATTGCTGGCCGAATCAGTATCCGGGGTATGAAATCACCATCACCATTCCCGAATACACGGCCATCTGCCCGAAGACGGGGCTTCCCGATTTTGGAACGCTCATCATCCGTTACGTTCCCCTCAAAAGCTGCCTTGAACTTAAATCTTTGAAGATGTACATCCTCGCCTACCGTCAACTTGGGATTTTCTACGAAAACGCCGTCAACCGAATTCTTCAGGATATTGTTAAGGCGTGCAAACCTCAATGGTGTTCGGTTAAAGGCGAATTTTCCTCCCGCGGCGGAATCCACAGCACCATCGAAGCGCGCCACGGCAAGGTCCCCCATGCCGCCTCTTCAAGATAAAAGCCTCCACGTCGCATCCCTCTTCGTCCCCGAAATCAAAGAGCTATTGTCCGCTCGAGATTTTATGGGAATTAAGCACGCTATTTTTCAAAATCTCGATAGAACAAATTACGATTTTCACGATTTAGTCGTTCCAGAAGGGATGTATTTTATGATGGGCGATAATCGTGATAATAGTGCGGATAGTCG
>CAZJOE010000277.1:0-3553 GCA_964547555.1 uncultured Elusimicrobia bacterium
GGACCTGACGGCGTCGGTCAACCATGTTTTGAAAGAATTTGGATATCCGCACCAAACCGTCGAACAAGTGGTTCCTAAAATTGGAAGCGGCCTTCGGCAGTTGTTAAGAGAGACCACGGGTTTGGTGGACGTGGAAAAGTTGGCCCACGCCAAAGTTATTTTTGACGAACATTACAGTCAGCACTGCATGGATCAGACGCTCTTGTACAGCAATGTCGAAGATTGTCTCAATGATTTTTCAGATGTTTTTAAGGTGGCGGTTGTGACCAATAAGCCGAAGGTTTTCGCGGATAAGATTCTCGATGAATTGGGCATTATGTCTTTAATTGATTTGGTGATCGGCGGAGACACCTTTTCCGAAGCCAAACCGCATCCGATGCCGCTTTTGGAGGCCATGAAACAATTCGGGGTCAGCCCTGGTTCTACTCTGATGGTGGGGGACGGAATCCAGGACATTGAGGCGGGAAAAGCCGCCGGAGTCCGGATCTGCGTGGCCAAATATGGGTTTGGGTACCGGCCTGAATTTATGAACCTGAAACCCGACCACGTGATCAATAATTTCAAAGAAATAAAGGAGATAGTGAAATGACGGCGACGTTATCCAATGAAGAAATTCTTCGTTACTCAAGACATCTGATTCTTCCCGAAGTGGGAAAATCCGGCCAAGAAAAATTAAAAGCCGCGAAAATTCTTTTGATTGGTTCAGGAGGCCTTGGATCTCCCAACGCCCTTTACCTCGCCGCTGCCGGCATCGGCACGCTCGGCCTGATTGATTTCGACGTCGTCGATCACACCAATCTTCAGCGTCAACTTCTGTTCGGGTCCGACGCGGTGGGAAAACCCAAAGTAGAAGCGGCCAAAGAACGAATTCAATCCATCAATCCCAATGTGGTGGTGAATATTTATAACACGCTTCTCTCCAGCGCCAATGCCATGGAAATCATCAAAGATTACGATCTCGTCATTGACGGAACGGACAATTTTCCAACCCGCTATTTGGTTAATGATGCCTGCGTGTTTCTCAATAAAACCAACGTGTACGGAAGCATCTTCCGTTTTGATGGCCAAGCCACAGTTTTCAAACCTAAAGTCGGGCCTTGCTACCGCTGCTTATATCCTGAGCCACCCCCTCCGGGAGAAGTCCCTTCTTGCGCTGAAGGCGGCGTTCTTGGAATTCTTCCGGGACTGGTGGGAATGATTCAAGCGTCCGAAGCGGTCAAATACTTCTTGGGCAAAGGCGAATCATTGGTGGGTCGCTTGCTCCAGGTGAGCGTCCTCGACATGACTTTTAGAGAAGTTAAAATTCAGCGTGACCCGGAATGCCCCGTGTGCGGAGATAATCCGACCATTACAGCATTGATCGATTATCAACAATTCTGTGGCGTTCCTGTCGGTCAGGAGTCAGCCCCAGATAAGGCGACCGGCGTTCCTGAGATTACGCCTGAAGAACTGAAAAAGCTTCTCGATGCCAATAAGAAAGGCGTGAACATCATCGATGTTCGCGAACCTTATGAATATGAAATCTCCAAGATCGAAGGATCAAAACTGATTCCTCTCGGAGAACTCATGGACCACGTGAACGAACTGGATTCCAGCAAAGATTACGTCGTCCACTGCCGTTCCGGAATGCGTTCCGCCAAAGCCATCGTCCAACTCCAAAAACTGGGCTTTAAAAAGCTCAAGAACCTGGTGGGGGGGATCAACGCCTGGGCGGATGTAGACCCGAGCGTAGCGAAGTATTAGTATTCCCGTTCTTTCCGTCCCCCTTCGCTAAAGCTACGGGGGACACCCTTCGCCTTAATTTATATTGCTTCGATCCGGAGCGCCTGCGTGGCTTGCCACCCGTAGCCCTCCGACGCCGAAGGCTATGGAGGGCGAAGGGTGGTGCGGTACCCAAGTGGCCTAAGGGGAGAGTCTGCAAAACTCTTATTCGTCGGTTCAAATCCGACCCGCACCTAATTTTTCTTTTCTCAACGTTGTTCCTTCCTTTATATCACGCTGATAAGACGCCTCGTTTTTGACCTTCTTTCCGACGATCTATCTCTTGCAAATTAAGATATATGGATAATAATAGAGATATAACAAATTAAACTAATTTGATTAATCTGTTATTCAATTTCTATGAATAAAAACTACTACACCACCTTCGACATTGCCCGGTTTTGTGAAGTTTCCATCCTGGCGGTGGTCAAATGGATCAATCAGGGCAAGCTCATCGCCCATAAAACTCCGGGCGGCCACCGACGTGTTAAACATGAAGATTTGCTGCTTTTCCTAAACCATTATCAAATGCCCGTCCCCTCTTCCCTCCAAGGGTCCCAAAAGAAAAAAGTTCTCGTGGTCGATGATGACCCGGCCATCATTAAAATGGTGAGAAAAATATTAAAAAAATCCAATTTGGATTTGGAGATCGAGACCGCCCTGGATGGATATGAAGCGGGTGAGAAAGTGGTGGGATTTCTTCCCGATCTCGTGATTTTGGACTTGCAGCTTCCCGGTGTGGATGGATTAAAAATTTGCCGGAACATTAAGAAACATAAAGGCAAAGAAATAAAAGTCGTGGTCATAACGGGAAATGAAACAAGCCAGGCGAAACAGAATGCTCTGGAAAGCGGCGCGGACTGTTTTATTTTTAAATCATCCGGATTGGGAACTCTTTCAGTGGAAGTGGCCCAATTATTGAACATTTCATTTCCAAGGGAGAATTCATCTCATGCAAGATAACAATCCCAAAAGAATCCTGGTTGTCGATGACAACGAAAGTCTTCTTCGGTTATGGAAGAAATCACTGGAAAGGGAAGGATTCGCTGTTTCCCACGCGAAAAATGCCGAAGAAGCGATTCAACAGTTAAAAACGGATAAATTCTGCGTCGTTTTTTCCGACCTGGAAATGCCGCGGGGGGATGGAAAGAGTTTGTTGAGGCACATCAAAAGCGAATTCAGTTCGACTTGCGTGAATATTATCACCGGGCTTCCCACGGTGGAAACGGCCGTTGAATGTATGCAGGCGGGAGCCTGCGATTTTATTACCAAACCTTGCAATACCAACGAATTGGTGGCGATGGCTTATCGGTGTATGGGGCATTATGAACAAATACAGGAATCCTATCGTCTCAAAGAAAAAGTCATGAAGCTTGAAGAACTCGATAAGATGAGGTCCGATTTTGTGTCGAATGTGTCCCATGAATTGCGAACGCCTTTGTTTTCCATGGGGGCGGCGATGGATTTGGTTTTTAATGAAATCCAGGACAAGCTTCAAGGCGATTCTCAAAAATTGGGCGCCATCATTCTCAATAATTACGATCGCCTGAAAAAAGTGGTCGGGAATGTCTTGGACTTCGCTCGTATTGATCAAGGATTGTTGAGTCCGGACTTTCAAGAAATTGATTTAAGCAAACTCATTCAAGAATCTCTCCAGGACATGTCCCCTCTTTTCATCCAACGCAAGCTCCAGGTTGATCCCGACGCAAAGATTATGGCGGGCGCCATGGTTGATGCGGACCCCGAACATATTCAGCGAATCTTGATCAATCTTATCGGAAACGCCATTAAA
>CAZJOE010000278.1:0-3546 GCA_964547555.1 uncultured Elusimicrobia bacterium
TATCGGGGGGAATATGTTCAAGGAACTGTGTGAAGGCTTCCAGTCCGCCCGCTGAAGCTCCCACTCCAATGACCGGAAAGGGGTTGTGGGGGGAGCCTGTTTTTTTCATATTATTCATATTATTCATAATTCATAAATTAAAGTGATTTATTATAAGAAATACAAGCAGATATTGGCTTTTTAGTATTTTTGTGTAATATCACCCTGATGCTCTCGTCGGACCTTCATAAATGAAAAAAAGATTCTTCGATAAAATCGACTTCAACAAACGCTGGGATGAAAACGATTGGGAAAAATATTTTAAAGCCCAGGATGACTACCGTTTTTCTACTCAAGTCGCCGAAGTCCGGAAGAAACCCATCGCCAAAATAAGGTTTGAAGGAACCGATGAAGTGGAAGCCTTTGAACCTCTCATCCGCGAATACAGCTCCGGCGAAACCTCTGCTGTCTTTGATCAACTGAAGAACCGGCCTTTTGATGGCGATGCCAACCCTGAACGCGACTATCATCCAACCACCGATGAAAACCCCCATTACTGGGGAGAAGGGTCCCCTTTGGCGAGTTCGCTTATTTACCGAGATTGCTGCCGCTTTGCGATTTGCACGTCGCTTGAAATTGACCGCTATTTAAAACGGCGAGGACCTGAGTACCGGAAAAAATTCAGCGCCGAATATGAATCGCTCCGTTTTCACGCCAATTGGGTGGCGATCAATGTGGGACACGGCCACCGGATTGGATATTCAGAAGACCGAATTCGCGGCAACATCGCCAAATGTATTCGGGCGCTTAAACATGTTGAAACCTGTATCAGTTTATTGGGGCGGGTGTCCACCCGGACTCAGTCAACCCGGTTGAGGAAGGAACTATTTTCGTTCGCGGTTCAGTTGCGCAACGCCCTTTTCTGTTGGATCGACGAACTCCGGATTCGATTTTCAGACGGAAAGGACGAATAGAAAATCAGCCCGAGCGCGGCCGACGTTGCATTTAGAAAAATGTCCCGCGTATCAAAGTGTCGTGTCGGAATGAGTCCTTGAAGAAGTTCATCCACGGTTCCGGCCACTGCCGATAAAATCAAAGCCCACACCAACACGTTCCTTCCCGTTCCCCTCTTCGGTTCCAAAGCTCGGACAAAAAGGATACCAACCAATCCGTATTCAAAAAAATGAATTTGTTCTTCGGGGATTTTGACCTGTCTTGCGATTAAAAGAGCGGTGGCAAAGACGCTGATAAGAAGGAAATATCTCCAGGCGGTGCGTGTTCCGGTTTTGAGCAGCATCCAAAGGGACCCGGCAAAACAGGCGACAAAGCAGGAAAAAAGCGAAAGTTTTAAAACCCCGTGACTTCGAAGAAATCGAAGGGGAACGCTGACCACGCTTAGAGTGGTGTAAATGAAGAAAAGGTACGCACCGACGATAAACCAGCGTTT
This sequence comes from uncultured Elusimicrobia bacterium, assembly GCA_964547555.1. Classification (GTDB taxonomy): domain Bacteria; phylum Elusimicrobiota; class Elusimicrobia; order F11; family F11; genus CAZJOE01. Next base: position 1,427 of record CAZJOE010000278.1, read on the forward strand.
TTGTTGATCGGTTAATGCCATAGCCAGACCATCATGAAAAAATGGGGGCGAGCGGGCAAGGCCTGGCGATCCAAAGTTTCCGAATTTTGTACTATTCAAGCGTTTTCCACCCCAATTTCCCATGTCCAGTCTTGCGACCTTAGCGACGGTTCACCGACAGAGCCATTTTTCACCGGCTTTTTTCTTTCTCTCTCGCGAGAGAAAAGAAGGGCTCCAAACGCTTTATGCGGTGGCCCGATTGATAGACGATGCGGTGGACACCGGCCAAGCCAATCCGGAGATTTATCTAGACGCTTGGCGCTCCGTTTTTAAGGAAAGAGACGCAAGCCAGTTGGGTGCGTTTGGACATCAGCCACTGGCGGAAAAATTTTTAGAGACAGCCGATCGATTTCAAATCCCGCTTGAAGTCATGAGGGACTTAATTGATAAGGGCGTGGCGATTGATCTGAAGGTAAACCGGTTTCAGACCGCCATGGATTTGGAAGCCTATTGTTATGGGGTTGCCGGGACCATTGGCTTGGCTTGCTTGCCCATTTTTGGGGTCCCGGTGGCGGAGGGGAGAAACTTTGCGATCCGGTTGGGGACGGCGATCCAGTGGACCAACACCCTTCGAGACGTGGGCGTGGATGCCAAAATGGGAAGAATTTATTTGCCCCTTGATCATTTGGAGCAATTTGGTTATACAGAAAATGAGCTCTTTGCTTTCAAAAACAGTTCAAATTTTCAAGCTCTTTTAACGTATGAATGGGGCGTGGCCAAAAGCCACTACAAACGGGCAGCGGAACTCATGCCGGCCCAATGGAAGTCGGAGCTTCTTCCAGCGCGAATCATGTGGAGCATTTACGAGCAACTCTTAGACAAGCTCAAATCCAGAGGATTCCCGGTCATCCACAAGAAAATTAGGCTTAATTTCTTGGAAAAGGGCTGGGCGGTCTATAGAGCGGTGCGAAAATAAAAATTTATGACTTCAACTTACTTGAAAAACAAGCGAAAAAGGGCCTATCCTTATAAGGTTATGGACAACTCATCTACCGTTCTTCGATCGATCATCTTTGATTGCGATGGCGTTCTCATGGATTCCGAACCCCTTCATTTTTCCGCCTTCAAAAAGGTCTTGGGCGCGGCCGGCCAAGACATGAGCGAAGAAGTTTATAAAGAACAATACCTGGCCCTGGACGACAAAGGGGCCTTTAAAGCTTTTTATGAAAAGGCGAAAGCTCCCTTGTCCGAGGGAAAGCTCGGAGAACTCATGGCCCAAAAAACTTTGGCTTTTCAGCAACTCATTCAAGAAGAAGGAATCCTTCCTTTTCCTGCGGTGCCGGAATTTGTGATGGCGGTTGCTCAACGCTACCCGTTGGCGGTGGCGTCGGGCGCGCGTCGGCATGAGCTGGAGCTCGTGTTGGAATCAGCCGGCATCCGTTCTTATTTTGAAGCGATCATCAGCGCGGACGATGTCCAAAACGGCAAGCCTCATCCGGAGAGTTATTTGAAAGCCGTGGAAGCGTTAAATGCCACGGGCAAGCGGACCCGTGCCATTCGTCCTGAAGAATGTTTGGTCATCGAAGATTCCAAGCAAGGCATTGCCTCCGCCCATTTGGCCGGAATGAAGTGTATTGCGGTGGCCACGTCTTATCCTACTTTTGAACTGAAGGTCGCAGATTTGGTGGTGCCGTCTATTGCCGCCCTCCGTATTTCGCAGTTGGAGGACTTATTCAATACCCCGAAACCGCTTCCCCTCGCGTCTCCGCAGAATAATTAACCGGTAGGTCTTGAACCCGATGAACAGCGTTCGCAATCGAATTCTTATTTTCTTTTCACTTTTCGCTTTGGCGTCATGTTTTGCCGTTTTGCGCGGCATGCTCAGCACCAGAACGGTGGCCGATTCCGCTTATTCGGTCGTGAATAATCATTTGCCGGTTGTTTATGCGATGGGTGAAATGAACGTGGCGCTTCAACGTCAGGACAATTGCGTTTATCGCTACGTCGCGCTCGGCAGCAAAACATGGCTCGACGAATGTGAAAAAGCCCGCAGCAATTACAACCAATGGTTTACCCGGGCCCACGAAAACGCTTCTGTCGATGAAGAGTTGGTCAAATTGGACCAAATTGACGAGCTCTAT
>CAZJOE010000279.1:0-3531 GCA_964547555.1 uncultured Elusimicrobia bacterium
CGTCGGTCCCAAAGTGAAAATAATGGCTGTCCTTAAAGCGGACGCTTATGGTCATGGCGCGGTTTCTTTGGCGCCGGTTGCGATTGAAAACGGAGCGTCCACCATCGGCGTCTCCAGTCTTGAAGAAGCGATTCAATTGCGCGATGCGGGCCTTAAAGCGCCGATTCTTATTTTGGGCGGGATTTATCCGTTGGAAAATTTTGAAGTCGCTCTCCGCTACAACGTCACGCCCACCGTGGCCAGTTTGGACGCCGCTCAATTCCTCGAGAAAATCGAACGGAAGATGGGCGCCAACATTCCTCTTCACTTAAAAGTCGATACCGGCATGGGACGGATTGGCGTTTCTCCGGCGGGAGCCAAGCGAGTTTTGGATTGGTTGTTCAATCATCCGAACTTAAACTTGGCCGGCGTCTACAGTCATTTTTCCTCCGCGGATTCGGACCCGGCTTATTCCCGTCATCAAATGAAAGTTTTTGAAGAGCTGAAAGACCATGCGCAGCGCTTGGGATTTAGAGACACCGCCTACCATATGGCCAATTCTTCGGCGATTAAGAAATACCGGGAAGCTCATCACGACCTGGTCCGTCCCGGAATCGCTCTCTACGGTCCTTCAGATTCTTCCGTTTTAAGTTGGCAAACCCGAATCGTTTTTCTAAAAAAAGTCAGGAAGGGAACGTCGATCAGTTATGGACGCACTTTTATTACCAAAAAAAAATCGGAGATCGCGACGGTGCCGGCGGGTTACGCCGACGGCGTGCCCCGCCGTGTTTCCAATAAAGGATTTGTGATCGTCAAAGGAAAGAAGAGACCCATCATCGGCCGCGTCACCATGGACCATTTTATGGTCGATGTTACCGGACTGTCCATCAAGATTGGCGACCCGGTGGTCCTCATCGGTTCTCAAGGCCGCGAAACCATCACCGCTCAAAATTGGGCGGATTGGGCGGGAACGATCCCTTATGAAATTTTCTGCGGGATTTCTAAACGGGTGCCGCGGGTGTTTGTTCCGTGACCTGGGCCTCCTCCCTGGGTCGTTGGGTTCTCGACATCGCTCAAGCCATGGGCGAGGTCGCCGGTCTTTGGCGCCGTAGCTTCACGGCCGTTCTCCGGGGTAAATTTTCTTTTTCGCTGACGATCGACCAGATGTATGAAGTTGGCGTCCAGTCTTTTACAGTCGTGGGCCTCACTTCGCTTTTCACGGGAATGGTTCTCGCTTTTCAAAGTGGATTTTCTTTCGTCAAAGTTTTTAATGAACCTATTTATGTCGGTTCGGTTGTGGGTCTCTCCCTCGTGAAAGAGTTGGGGCCTGTTTTAACATCCATGGTGTTGGCGGGTCGGGTGGGCGCTTCCATCACGGCAGAACTTGGAACCATGAACGTGACGGAACAGTTGGATGCGCTTTACACCCTCGGAACAAATCCGGTTCGGTATTTGGCCGTGCCTCGGTTTATCGCCATGATTATCATGGCTCCGATTCTCGCGGCTTTGGCAGACGTGATTGGAGTCTTCGGGGGATTTTTAGTGGCGACCTTGCAACTGAATATTCCCTCCGGCACTTATTGGGATGAAGTGACGACCATGGTCGACTTTGGGGATGTTTCCCATGGTCTCATTAAAATGGCTTTTTTTGGTTTCATTATCGTCACCACATCTTGCTACAAAGGATTTAATACTTCCGGTGGGGCAGAAGGCGTCGGACGCGCTACCACTTCAGCCGTTGTTATTTCGATGGTTCTCATTTTGGTGGGGGACTATTTCTTGAGCGCTTTGTTGGTGGCCTTTGGAATTGGCGGATGATTAAAGTCGCCGGCGTTGAAAAAGCGTTTGGGAAAAACCGCGTCCTTCGCGGCATTGATTTGGAAATTAAAGAAGGCGAAACCATGACCATCATGGGGGGATCGGGAACGGGAAAGAGCGTTCTCTTGAAGCATATCGTGGGCCTCCTCAAACCAGACAGGGGTTCTCTTTTTGTAGACGGAAAAGATGTCACCAAGATGGATGAAGATGAGCTTTTTCAAATTCAAAAACGGTTTGGATATCTTTTTCAAGGCGGGGCCCTTTTCGACTCTTTGACGGTGGGAGAAAACATTGCTTTTGGAATCCGAAATCTCCGCCCCGACTTGGCGGCCCGCTGGAAAGAGGTTGTGGCTGAAAAATTAGGATTCGTTGGTCTTCAACCCGAGATCGCCAATTTGAAGCCGGCCGAACTGTCCGGGGGAATGAAAAAACGAGTTGGATTGGCACGCGCAATCGCGTATGAACCGGACTATATTTTGTACGATGAGCCCACGACGGGCCTTGACCCGATCATGTCGGACGTGATTAACGATCTTATTTTGGGACTTCAAAAAAGATTAAAGGTCACGTCCGTTGTTGTAACACACGACATGAAGTCCGCTTTTAAAATATCGGACAGAATCGCCATGTTGTATGAAGGAAAAATTGTGGCGGTCGGATCGGCCGACCAAATGAAGAACACGTCCGATCCATTGGTGAAACAATTTATCTCAGGCTCCTCCGAGGGACCGATTAAAATGAAAGTAAGAGCTTTCGAATAAAATGAACCAAGAGACCAAAGTCGGTCTTTTCCTCATCGCGGCGATGGCCGTTATTCTCGTCTCCATCCTTTTCCTGGGCAAAATCCGTTTGTTCCAGAACACCCGCACCTATTACGTCGAGTTTGAAAACGTGGAAGCCCTCCCTCCCAAAGCGGCCGTCAAAGTGGCCGGTGTTGAAGTGGGCAAGGTAGGCAAAATTGAGTTGGTGAAAGGCCGCGCCCGCGTGACCATCCAATTGGAACCTCGCATCGAAGTCCGGGCCGACGCCAAAGTCCGTATCGGATCGACGGGCATTATTGGAACGCGTTTTGTCGAACTTTATCCTGGCTCTGCCGGTTCGCCGATTCTGGAGGAGAAATCCGTGATTCAAGGCATGGACGGCGGTTCGTTGGAAGCGATGGTTTCCAAATTATCCAGTTTGTTTGAAAATGACGAAAAGCACGGCGATGCAGTCGACAATTTTAAAGCGGCGTTGAAACATATTCGCAATGTCACGGCCGCGCTGGACGCTTCCGTCGGACAACGCAGCAATGATTTGAATGACATCGTGAGTAACATCCGAGAGTTGACGCAGAGCGCCAAAGTTTTCACCGCTCACCTTGAAGAAATTTCAACCGAACGCAAAGACGACATAAAAGTCGCCATCGAAAAATTCCGCGGCGTGGGAGAAAAATTGGACGCCATTTTGGCCAAAATCAACAGTGGGGAAGGAACGATTGGCGCACTGGTTTCGGATAAGAAAACGGAACAAAACATGAAAGAAGCGATCGCTGCGATCAAAGATACAGCCACCAGCGCTAAAAAAGTCATGGGACGGTTCACGAGCATCAACACCTATTGGAATTACCGTTACCGGTACGACTATCGCGACGAAGAGAGCCGTTCTGATTTGGCCGTCACTTTTGTGCCTCGTCCGGGGAAATTTTACACGCTGGGCGCGACTAATGTAGGCGAAGCTGTTGAGAATAAAAAG
>CAZJOE010000280.1:0-3521 GCA_964547555.1 uncultured Elusimicrobia bacterium
CGCTCACCGGGGAGAAGAAATCACCGAGGACGTCATGGAAGGTCCTCATTCGGTTATCTTTGACCAAGCCGAAAACCGTCTCCATGTTCAAAAGGCCATTTTGGCGTCGCTCCTTTCCAACAAAAAGCGATGATTTTAAAAATTGGGGACCACACCCCAGAGATTCATCCCACTGCTTTTGTCCATCCCACCGCTGAGGTCTCCGGTAAAGTAAAAATAGGCGCTCGCGCGTCCATCTGGGGCGGCTGTGTGTTGCGAGGCGATGTGGATTGGATTGAAATCGCCGAAGACTGCAACATTCAAGACGGTTCCGTTTTTCACACCAGCCACGGAGTCCCCGCCATTTTGAAGAAGGGCGTTACTGTTGGTCATCGAGCCGTGGTTCATGGCGCGACGGTTCATTCTTATTCATTGATTGGAATGGGCGCAATTTTGCTGGATCATTCTGTGGTAGAAGAGAACTGTTTGATTGGGGCGGGCGCTCTCGTCAAAGAAAACGGCCTGATTCCGAAAGGCCAACTGGCTCTCGGCGCTCCCGCCAAGCCGGTGCGTCCTTTAACTCCTGCGGAGATCAAAATGATTGTCGACCGCGCCGGAGAATATATCGTTCTCGCCGATCAATATAAAAAAGCTTTAAAACCGTGAAGTTCATTCTCGCCTCTGCCTCACCCCGCCGGAAAACCATTCTCCAAAAGGCCGGATACAAATTTCGGATTATTCCCAGTCATGTTGCAGAGACCCATCCAAAAAACCTGGGACCCGCCGCCTTGGTCAAACATCTGGCTTTAAAGAAAGCGCTTTCAATATCGAAGAAATATCCCAATGAAATTATTTTGGGCGCTGACACGTTGGTCTTTGTCGGCCACCGCGCCATTGGAAAACCTCGAAATATAAAAGACGCGCAGCGAATTCTAAAGATTCTTTCCGGGGCGTGGCAGAGAGTTTATACGGGAGTGGCGGTGGTGAAAGCGGAAGGGGGAATCAAACGGGTGGGGGCGAGTGTTTCTTACGTGAAATTCAAGAAGCTAACTCCCGAAGAAATCATCGATGTTTCGACCCGACATTTGGACAAAGCGGGAGCGTATTCAATCCAACATAAGAAAGACAGATTTGTAGAACAGCTGAAGGGAGATTACGACAATGTGGTGGGACTGCCGATAAGGCTGGTGAAAAAGTTACTGCGCGGTAGGAGCGGGTTGTCCGGGCATCGCTAAGCTTTGTCTGAACTTTTCAGAAACGATATTCACCTTGAGTCGTGAATTAACCTGTCCCAACCAGTCCTGATAAACCCAATTGAGTTCTTCATTTCTAATCGTTTCCCGCAGTTTCTCCGGTTTTTCCTGCCATTCTTTTTTAAGTTTCGCGTCGGTCTCAATGGCCATTCTATTGCGGACCGCTTCCTGTAAATCGGCATCTGAAATTTGGACTGAAGAAGAAATCAGTTGGTTTAGTTTCGAAGCGGCGATATCTTTTTTCCGCATGGCTTCAAATTCTTCCGGCGAAATATTTCCGACTTGATGGAGGGTCTGAAGATAGGTTTGTCCGTCGAATTTCCCTTCTTTTTGAAAGGCGGGGGTGTTCTCCAATTGGAACCTCAGTTCTTGATCGGGAACACGAATGCCGTATTTATGCGCTTCCTGATCATACACGGTTAAGCGAATCAACTCGTTCATGGCTTGTCCGCGCACTTGGACCTTTTTTTCGGCGGTCATGGTGGGATCTTGGCGGGTGATTTGATCGATCAGCCGGTCGAATTGTCCTTGCAGCACTTTTTCTCCATTGATTTTAAGGATCACGTCCTGCGGAGAGGACTGAAGAAAGCTGGTTCCTAATCCAAAAAAAGGAAGGCCGATAACAACGAAGGCCAGCGCGACAAAAACAACGGTGCGATGTTTGCGGAAGAATTTAAACATGGGCAGGAGTATAGAAAAAACGAAAGCGAGAAAGAAAAGGAGTTGCGATCAATTACCGGCGAGAATTGTCGGAAATGACTTTGATATTTTTCTTGGCGTTCGGAAGGTCCACTTCGATGGCCATTTCGCTGGGATTCATTTCGATGATTTGACCGTCGGCCTTAACCATTTGGCAGTTCCCTTCGAATTTTGCGCCATCGGAGATTACGAGCTTGTTGGTCCGGATGTCGCCCAAAATATGTCCCGTTGAAAGCAACTCGAGAAGGGTGGCGGCTGCGACGTTGCCTTTGATTTTTCCGGCCACCGTTACTTTGTTGGCAGTGATATCACCCATGATGACGCCGTTTTGTCCAACCACCACAGATTCCGCGTTCACTTCGCCTTTAATTTTCCCGTCCACGCGCACCACTTCGGTCGTGTGAATGTTCCCTTCGATTTCTGTTCCGGCGCCGACAAAAGTTTCGATTTTCGAGTTGGTTTTATTGGAATTTAGGAACATGGTTTCCTCCGAGCTAAGCTAAAAAGTTTTTCAAATCTTACTTTAGTGTAGGTGAATGCCGACTAATTGCCAGGCTTTTATAGGGCTTCGGTTTTTTTAAGGGGGGCCGGGGAGGGGGCCCGGGTCAGGGTTTTAAATTTGGGAAATTGTTCTTTGATATAGGCAAAGGGGTTTTGGCGCTGGCTGTAGCGGAGAACTTCGTAGTGACAATGGGGGCCTGAGGCTCGTCCGGTGGATCCCATCAAAGAGAGAATTTGACCGCGCTTCACATATTCACCCGGTTTAACGATAATTTTGCTGTTGTGACCATAGCGGGTGGTGTATCCAAAATTGTGCTCGATTATGACCAAGTTCCCATATCCACTGTGCCAACCGGCGATCAGGACCCGTCCATCCGCCGTCGCCCGCACTCCTGTGCCCGTTCCATTGGCGATGTCCACGCCCCCATGGAACTCTTCTCCCGCCTCAAAAGGATCTTCCCGTTTTCCGTAGTGAGAAGTCACATTGCCAGGGCAAGGCCATCCGCGGGGAGTGGCCCGGAACATTTTTTTGCGGGTGTCGATATATTTAGACAAATCTTCGTAGGTGGCAATCCGGGTTTTGGCGCCGCTTTTTAAGGCGCCGGTTTTCTCCATGAGCAAATTCCATGAAATATCGTGTTGGGCATTTTTAAGGAGGTTGGTGAGGTCATTTTGATCTCCCAAGCTCGGGCCTCCGGTGGCTGGTTTGGGCTGGGTCCGGGGAAGGTCTTGGATCAGCGCGGCTTCGTCTTTGTATTGCAGCATGTCCCGGAGCTGGGCCTCCAGTTGTTTAACTTCATCTAAAAACCCGTTGGATTGGTCCAATTCATTGACGAGATAATTGACCTTTAAGGTGAGGACTTGGTTGGATAGTTTTGTGCGCCAATAATCAACGTGTTGAGCGGATAAGTAAGATCCCCATCCGGTTACGGCTGTCCAAGCCAAAAGGAAGAAAATGATGTGGGATAAATGGATGTTTATTTGCTTTGGATTTCCGGCCCCATGGGGGATAATTAGGAAGGTAAAACGGCGCGAAAATACGGCCATAATTTTCGATAGAAAGGGGTGACTTTTTGGCAAATTATTGTC
>CAZJOE010000281.1:0-3513 GCA_964547555.1 uncultured Elusimicrobia bacterium
AGGCAAGATGGGGGCCAAACTTTTGGCCAAATGTCCGATCGCTGTTCTAAGTCCGCCAGCTATAACAATTCGCTTCGAAGTTCCTTCCATGCGCTTAGCCTAACCCCGCCTTTTTGTCTTGTCAAGAACAGGTTGAGTTTTGGAGGGGTTTTTCTCTCTGGGTTTTCTCGTCGGACTGGCAATTTCCGACGAGCGGGGGTAAGAATTATCTATGTTTAAACCGGCCCTCAGAATAGGAGTTTTAGGATTTGTCTTTTCTGTGATGGTCTCCCCGGTCATTTCCGCGGGATCCTTTGTGACCGCCTCTAAGCCTGCCTGTAGTGAAGTGGTTATTACTGTGAAGGGGCGTATTAATTATAAAGACAATATGAAAAGCGGTGAATTTGGTTTTCACCACTGTCTGCACAAAAAACTTTACTCCGAAAGCTTTCCAAAAGTGAACCCCAATAATAACGCCTGTCTGCAGCTTGATGAATCGCCGGAAGTTGTTTCAATTAATCCCCCTTTGCCTCATGAAGGAAATGCCGTGCTCCCCGTTTTTCACCGTCCCAATCCTTACTTTATCCCCGATGGAACCGCCTGCGAAGTTAAGTACGCCCAGTATTATCTTCTTCACTAAAACCCCGGTATTTTTAACTATACTCTCCCTGTTTTCACGCCTATTTCAGGAGGAGTTTTAAGTGTCCCCAATTGAAACCCAAGGTAAAGATTTGGCTGAAAAAGTGGTGCGGGCCGACCGCGCAATAAAAGAACAGATTTCAAAGGTCATCGTAGGACAGGAACACGTGGTTGAAGAACTGCTCCTGTCCATTTTTGTAGAAGGGCATTGTTTGCTTGTGGGGGTTCCCGGCCTCGCCAAAACATTGCTGGTTTCCACCTTGGCCAAATCGCTGGACCTCCAATTTAACCGTGTCCAGTTCACTCCCGATCTCATGCCTTCCGACATCACCGGTACCGAAGTTATTCAGGAAGATAAATCGACCCGCGAACGCGTTTTTAAATTTATCAAAGGACCCATTTTCGCCAATGTCATTCTGGCTGATGAAATAAACCGCACTCCGCCAAAAACCCAAGCCGCGCTTCTCCAGGCCATGCAGGAAAAGCGAGTGACGATTGGGGGGCAAACCTACGAACTGCCCGACCCGTTTTTTGTGCTGGCCACTCAAAATCCCATCGAACAAGAAGGAACCTATCCGCTTCCGGAAGCCCAACTCGACCGGTTTTTATTTCAAATTAACATCGGCTACCCCAATTATGAAGAAGAAAAGAAGATCGTCGAACAAACTACCAAGGGACCCGCAGCCCAACCGTCCCACGTTTTAAGCGGAACTGATATCAAAGCAATCCAAAATTTCGTGCGCCAAGTTCCCGCGGCAGATTCAGTGATTGATTACGCTGTGCGGTTGGTTCGAGCCACGCGACCCGATGAAGCCCATGCACCGGCTTCTATCAAGAAATGGGTGAGCTGGGGCGCGGGTCCCCGCGCTTCGCAATCTTTGATCTTGGCTTCCAAGGCGCGGGCTTTGTTGCGCGGCCAGATGACGCCTTCGATTGAAGATGTTCAAGCGTTGGCGCTTCCCGTTCTCCGGCATCGCCTGGTGTTGTCCTTCCAAGCGCAATCCGAAGACATTAAAAGCGACGCCGTTATTTTGGAATTACTTAAATCAATTCCCTCTTAGACCCCATCATCATCGCCCAACTGGGCAACCTTCGCATTCGCGCGCGCCGGCTTCTGGAAGGCCTTTATTCCGGCCGGCACATCAATAAAAATAGAGGCACCTCCAAAGAATTTTCCCAGCACCGCCCGTACAATCCCGGCGACGATCTTCGCGATCTCGACTGGAAAATATTCGGAAAAACCGATCGCCTGGTTCTCAAGCAATACGATGAAGAAACAAGTCTGACGGGGATGGTCCTTCTCGATCCATCGGCTTCGATGAATTACAAAAGCGGGGAAAATCCAACCAAACTCGAATACTCCAAAACCCTGGCGGCCGCGATAGGATATCTCTTGGTCGGACAGCATGATGCGGTGGGTCTTTTGGCGGGAGAGACCGCGCTCAGTCCTCGGAATCAGCGGGGATTTTTGGATTCTTATTTTGAGAAATTAACTGAAGTTCGGGGCTTGGGACAATGGAACCTGGCGTCGGTTCCTTCGATGTTGGGCGATCATCTTAAGAAACGCGGGCTTCTGATGGTTTTCTCGGATCTCATGCAAGATTTTTCCGACGTGCAGTCGGCCTTTAAAGCGCTTCGTTCCCTAAAACACGACATCATGGTTTTTCAAATCCTCGATCCGGCGGAACGCGATCTCACTTTGCAGGGTCCCATTTTATTTGAGGACATGGAGACGGGCGAAAAAATAAAAACCGAACCGGAAGCCATTCGCCGCGCTTACCAAGAGTTCGTCGATAAAAAAATAGCGGAGGCGTCCCATTTTTTTAAAGGGTTGGGCGTTGAATATCTGACGCTGACCACGGACACGCCGTTCGATAAAGGAATGGGCGCCTATCTTTCCTGGCGGGAAGCTCGACTGTGACATTTCTCAATCCCCTCTTTTTGTGGGCTCTTCCTCTTTTGTCCTTGCCGGTCATTTTGCATTTGATCCATAAGCGACCTCCGAAGCCCCTCATGTTCAGTTATGTGCCTTGGCTCCAGGCGGTCCATCAAGCGGCCATGCCGAAGAAGAAGTTGAAGGAATGGCTGCTTCTGCTTTTAAGAACATTATTGATCGCCTTTCTGGTTTTGTTTTTTTCGCGGCCGGTCCTCACGCGAGGCGGAAGACTCACCGGGCATTCTGAAAACTCCACGATCCTTTTTTTGATTGATGTGTCGGCCTCGATGTCCACCCGTTCCGGCGGCCGAACGGCGTTCGAATCGGGACTTGAACAAATATCCAATTTGGCCCGGCAAATGCCGAATGATGCGCGGATGGGATTTCTTGCTTATTCCGACCGGGTTGAAGATGAATTGTCTCCGACGGATGAACGCGCCCGGTTTTCGTCTTCGTTGAAAAATTTAAAAACAGTGCCTCGTCCCACCGATATCTCATCGGCCGTTGAACTGGCCTATAAAATCCTCGGCAACCAACCCGCGGGACGTAAATCGCTGGTCATCGTTTCCGATCAAGCGGAAAATGGATACGAAACCCTTCTAAAAAGTGAGACGGATTTCCCGGGATATGACCCTGAAGTCGCCGTGGTGGCGTGGGAAATTATTTCGGAAGGAACGAACACCGGCATAAAAAATGCTTCGTTGGCGTTAACAGGGGAGGGACTCCTGAAGGGAAGTTTTACCGCCGCTCATTACGGGGGAAAGACGGCCCCTCCTTTATGGTCATTGAAACTTAATGGGCGTATTGTGGGACAGGGCTCTTTGGATAGATTGGGGGAAGAAGGGATCAACACTCCCTTACAAGCTCAATTGCCCGAGGGTGGATTTTATTCCGGACAACTGGATCTGACGCCGGATGTTTTAAGTTTTGATGACACTTATTATGTGGCGGGCCGCGTC
>CAZJOE010000282.1:0-3506 GCA_964547555.1 uncultured Elusimicrobia bacterium
CACCGCGCTTTCACTTCCTTATCACATTGGTAATGGGGTGTTCGGCGGGTTACTCCCGGTGATCGGTTTGTCCATCATTGCCAAAACAGGGAACATCTACGCGGGGCTTTATTACCCGATTTCCATGGCGCTCATCACTTTCGTGATTGGCTCAGTCTTTCTTAAAGAAACCCGTCATATAAAGATTTGGGGAGAAGTCGAGCAGTAGATTCGTCCATTTACTTATGCGATTTAATCCCCATAATTATCCAGTTTCTCCTTCCAAGGTTGAAAATCTGCGCGAACGTATTGAACGACTGCATTTGGATCTAAACAATGTTGAAGAAACCTTCACCAAAGGCAGCGGCAAAGGCGGTCAGAAAATAAATAAGACGTCGAGCGCGGTTTGTCTGAGATACCCGTCGCTTCAGTTGGTCGTGAAAATGTCTAAGGACCGGTCGCAGGCCATCAATCGTTTTTTGGGATTGCGAGAATTGGTAGAACGAATTGAAATGAAAACAGCTAAATCCAAACCAAAGAAAGAATTGCAAAGGTGTCCCTGGGCTCTGGGCGATGCCCTTATGCTGGCCTATCACGACAAAGAATGGGGCGTCCCAGTAAAGGACGATCAATTGATCTTTGAGTTCTTGGTTCTTGAGTCGTTCCAAGCCGGGCTGTCGTGGCGAACAATTCTGCACAAGCGTGAAAATTTCAGAAAAGAATTTGCTGGTTTCGATCCGCGGGAAGTGGCCCGCTTTGGTGACCGTGAAACGCAGCGGTTACTGAACGATGCGGGCATTGTCCGCAACCGCCTTAAAATTGCATCAGCTATTAATAATGCGCAGCGATTTTTGGAAGTTCAGAAAGAATTTGGGACCTTTGCGAAATATATGTGGTCATGGGTCAAAGGAAAACCCCTGGTGCATTACAACCGGACCATTAAAGATCTTCTCGCCACAAACCCCGAAGGGGACGCTTGGTCCAAGGATTTAAAAGCGCGAGGATTTCGGTTCTTGGGTCCCACGGTCATTTACGCTCATATGCAAGCGACCGGGATGGTCAATGATCATCTGGTTGCTTGCTCTTTTTTTCAAAGGGCTTGAATTAAGTTGAGGAAGCGTCCATCCTTTTATGATGCAGAATGTCGATGTGTTTCACGTTAATTACTATGTAGGACCCATGATCGCGTTGGTTGGAGAATTGAGAATTAGCGACCAACAAATCGTGTTTAGCCCCACCGGCCCCATTGAAAGAGCCATGGGGGCCCGGGATCTCACCATCGCTCTTTCCAAAATTGTTGTTTTCGAAGTGGTGGGAGGATTGGCGCGAACGGTGCGCATCAAGGATGCGGAAAAGATTTATAAGTTTGAAGGATCGGAAGCGCTTCGTTTTGGCGAGTGGTTGATTAAAAAGCTACCGACCAAAGTGTACCTCAAACCATCCGGTGTCCAACTTCTCCATCCCACGATCGGCCCCAAATACTCCTGCAAGCATTGCACCGAAGTTTTACAACCGGGCTTTGCCTTCTGCACCCGCTGCGGCGCCCGTCCCAGTCCCGCCTGCATTGGCTGTCAACGGATGATCGACATCAACTGGGTCGTCTGTGCCTACTGTGGAGTAAAAGTAATCCTTCCCGTCGTTTAGTTTTCACTGATCTCCAACTTTTCTTCTTCTTTATACCAGCTCGTGGTAAACCAAAATAGCGGCATAGGCGTCATTGGCCGCGTAAATCAATTGGTTGTCAGTGAGATGGAGAGAGCCCCAATTGGACGTGCTTTGGCTTTTTGACTTTTTAAAATGGCGTTTTAAGGCGATGGCCACACCTGTTTTTACACCCACTCCTCGTTTGTAACCCTTGGCCCCGAAAAGCGTTTCGATATCCACCACTTCGTGCGGATGGACCTTTAGTTTGATTTGAATTCTCTTCAGATCGTCATGCAAACCAAAACCCACCTTCTTCAACTTCGGAGATTTGATCAGGGCGGCGGCCGTTTTGCGGCATTCTTCCTCATGGAGCATAAAAATATAAGCGAGCACCGGCGTCGCAAATTGAACCACATGGGGCCCCATCGATTTCTGTCCTTTGATAAAAGTCGGTTTGGATTCGGTGTCAAACCCGACGACTTTTTCTTTCATTAATTCATCGAAGGCCCGTTGCGCTCCTTCTTTTGAGGTGATGACGACGATATTTTCAGGATTTAATCTCTCAAATAGAGGAAGCTGGACGATTTGTTCTGCTGTCGGCCAGATGGTTCTCCGATCCGCGCCCCGTTTCTTAAATTTTTTAACCAGCCGCCGAAACCAATTCCAGATCAAGCCTATTTCTCCTTTTCCCTTACTATATCAGAGAAGTTGACAGGATTTGAATTTGAGTGACTCATTTTAATTTGAACCAAAAATTTTTTCACCCGTAACTTAAATACCGAAATAAATTCATTTAAGGAGACCCTATGGCAAAAAATGGTCCTGGGACGACATGTAAAGAGTGCGATATGGAGCAAAAGGAGTGGACGACCAAGCAAGGGGTGGTAAAGAATGGAACCACTTATTGTTGCGCAGGGTGCGCGGAGCATACCGGTTGTACTTGTGATGAGGGCTATGCGGGGAACCCAAAACATGAAGCGGAATCGACGCGGGTAGCCGACGCCTATCAAGGCGACGATAAGCATGGGGCCATGGAACAATCTCCTCAAGAAACCAAAGGAACCCCCTAAAGATTTACTTCACGATAACGAACTTGATGGCTTCCTTAACGTTTCCACCGTTACGGATCACGAAGTTATACATCCCTGAACTGAGTCCTGCATTGGATGAATCCCACGTATAGGACAACACTCCTTTACCTTGAGGCGCATTGGAAAGAGATATTAATTCCTGGGAGAGATCACGGTTCATAATGGAGAGCTGTACCGAAGTATCTTCATCGTTGAGAAAGAAGAATTTGAGCGTATATCCGGCACTGGGGCTTGCCAATGTTTTAGATCGGGGAACATTCGCGGAGGATTTTTTTCCACCGACGGGGGCTTGTACGGAAATCGTGGTGCACCCTTTAACAGCAACCTGTCCATCGGAAGCCTGCGCACACAGGGAATAGCTTCCTGGCGCTGAGAAATAGGCAAGCGTGGTAGAAGCATTAGAATCTCCGAATTTAACATTCCCTGAACCCAAATCTTTTGTCCAGTTCCACTTCAGTGACGACTGATCAACAGGATCAATGGAAATGGCCCGCGCTTGAGCTTTAAGAATAACTTTTTCACCCAGAAGCACAACTTGTGAAGGGCCTGCGTCCACAATAAAGTCGCCAGAAGGTCTTGGTGTTGGTGACGGCGTGGGTGTGGGCGAGGTTTGAGGATATGGAATGGCTCCAATTGAAACTTCTTGTTCATCGAGCAAAATTAAACCGATGTTTAAGGTGGGGACGTCTATCGTTTCATCAAAGAATATAAGGGTGGATTCCACTGCGATACTTCGGGTGGTATTCCCTCCGACCCAAAGAGTTCCATTGATGTCCGATGTTCCTTCAATCG
>CAZJOE010000283.1:0-3501 GCA_964547555.1 uncultured Elusimicrobia bacterium
AATCGAGGAATTGAACATTTTTGACTGAATCAATCCCCCCAGAGATTAAATTGTTTTTCCCCCAAACCACATAAACTCCTTTACCGGTCGCTTCCCCAGAGGCGATGGCTATATCATCAATGAGGTCTCCATTAAAATCCTTGACTTCAACATCCGTCCCCATTCCCATGCTCACTGCGTTTCCACCCCAAATGACATCCGCCGAAGAAAGAGTTAGGGAGGTGGGGTATTGGACCTTGCCGAAAATAATATACACGACTCCCGCCTGAGAATTTCCGCCATATGACACCAGGGGAGCTCCAATCACAAAGTCATTCAATCGATCGCCATTCACATCTCCGATCACAATTTGCGAAATCTGATCATTTGCACTGGCTCCAATAAATGACGCAACGGCGTTGGCCGGCGTATAGACTCCCGGGAGCAAAGCCCAAGAGCGTACACCAGACTCCATAAAGAATATCGCTGCCAAAGCGAGTTTTTTTAAATGAGATTTTTTAATTTTCATATCTCCCAGGGAGGTCCATTACCAATAAAGAGTTTAATGGATTGAGGGAGAAAAGCAAGGATTTAAAAAAGAAATTAAGATGTATGTGTTTGATTATCAATCATTATCGAAATATCGGCATAAGCCTCATTTTTAATATTCAATATTTTTCCGTCACAAAACCGTCAAAAACAATTTACCTCCCCACAATGGGCCATCCGCCGGCCTTCCTCTACAATCTGCCCAGATTTAAGAAGAGGAGATTCGATAATCCGAATGAGAAACATGCAAAAAATTATTTTGAGTTTATCCCTGCTGATGGGTTTTCAGGCCGCTCCGGCTTGGGCAGCTCCCGTTGCAAGAGCCGAAGTGCCTTCACTTGTGATGCAAGATATCAATGGTGTGGCCACTATCAATGTTGATGCCTCGGCCAGTTATGATCCAGAAAGCCGGCCCATTGCTTATTACGACTGGTATGACAATGATCAGTGGATGGGTGATAACCCAAATCCCGTAGCCAGTTATCAATTGTATCCCGGTTTGGGGGAACACATTATTAGGTTGGATGTCCATACTGACAATGAAGAGATCGGTAGTTCCACTTTTAGTGTTAATGTCGTTCCGTTTAACTCAGCTCCCGTGGCCTCAGCCAATCTTTCCTCTTTCCGAATTCTTGCCAACGATGAAGGCCAAGGAACCATTTCTGTTGATGCCTCTCTAAGTTCTGATCTGGATAACGACCTTATTTCACGTTATTTATGGAAAGAAGGAGACATCGTTCTATCTGACAGTTCAAGCCCCTTGGCGTCCTTCCCATTGACTGGGTTGGGGATGCATGTTTTGGAATTAACAGTTTTTTCGACTGGCTCTAACAATGTCCCCTTGTCTGGCTCAGTTAATTTTAACGTTGAGCTCGTTGCCAACAGCCCGCCGGTGGCCTGGGGGCAAATTCCATCCGAAGTGAGACTTCTCGAAGGCGCGAGCACGGTGCAAATTACCGCTGATGCCTCATTTAGCTCTGACCCGGATGGCGACCCCATTGTTCAATATGCCTGGTCTGAAGGAATTCAAATCCTTTCTGTGGGAACATCGCCTCTTGCAACGCTTGACTTGTCAGTTGGATTCCATACGTTAACCTTAACAGTGACCTCGCAGGACGGCAATAACGAAAGAATCGCAAGCCAGTCGTTTTCAGTGAATGTCCTTCCACCGCTACAAAATCAAAGAATCGGATCTGTGAATTATTCGCGCGTAGTGGGAGCGGATTTTTCGAATAACACCTTGGCATTAGAAGATTTTTCCGGTCTCACGTTTAATCCGATCAGCCAAACGCTTTTTGGAGTTGACAGCAAACTGAACCATGCCTTCGAGTGCGATTTAAATGGGGCCATTTTGAGAACCATTAATATCAGCGGCCTCTTGGGCGCCACCAATGAAGACCCTGAAGCGATCACCTGGATGCATGATCAAACCTATGCTGTCCAATTAGAAGATCCCGGAAAATTAGTTGTTATATCGCTCGGAGCCGGTGTCACCACTGTTTTGCCTGCCGATGTGACGTTCTATGATCTTCCTTCTGAAGTGGTCGGGAAACTAGAAAGTTTGGTGTATAAAACGGATGAGCAGGTTTTTTATTTCGTGAAGCAAAAAGAACCGATTAAAATTTTTAAGGCCCGCATCGAAGGCGGCGGAAGCCAGCTCGTGATTCTTGACTCATTTGAAGTCGCAAATCCTTTCCCGGTGGTAGAAGTAACCGACATTGCGCTGGCCCCGGGCATTTCCCCTCATTTGCTGATGCTCAGCAAGGAATCCAATAAGATCGTCGAAGTGGTGGTGGCCGATAACATTCCTGGTAAAACCAAAGGGACTGTTGTGGCCATTTATGATCTTCTGGCTGCTCCTTGGAATCCCCCGGGGATGCGAGGTTTCACATTTGACAATTTGTCCCGCATGTTTGTGGTAGGTGAAAATGTCGGCGGTAGACCCGAAGACAACTTCAATCGTTTTGATCCATCTACTCCACCGGTCGTCACCAATCGGCCGCCGGTTGCCTCGGCGATTGTTCCTTCTGGTGTGACTGCTGATGAAAACGGTGTGGCTCCATTTAATGTAAACGCCTCTGCCAGCTCTGACCCCGATGCGGGGGATGTGATCATCGAATATAAATGGACCGAAGGATTGCAGGAGCTATACAGGGGGCCGCTGGCCGAACAGATTCTAACTGTGGTTGGTAATGGCAGCCATTCGCTCACACTCACCGTGACTTCCAGAGAGGGGAATGGCAACACTCAAACCAACTCCGTTTCTTTCACCGTTGTTGTCCAGCCTTCTCTGATATCGGGAACCGGTTTTGATTATTTTTCATTTAGCCGCGCGTATTTCAAATCCACCATTGATTCCCGTCCGAACGGCATAAGATTTGAAGACTATTCAGGAATGGCGTTTGACCCCCTCTCTCGCCATTTCTACATTATCGACAGCAAGCAAAGCGCCATTCTTGAAACCGACCTTGATGGAAATTTGATCATGAATGGTGCCAATCCACGGATTATTGACCTGAGCGCATTCGGTGACTCGACTGAGGATGGAGGGGCGGACCCGGAAGCCATCACTCGGATCAGCAATGATACCTATGCGGTCGTGTTTGAAAAAAGAAATGAATTGGCCGTGATCACCATTCGTCCTGATACCACTGCCATCACCCGAAATCAGGCCGATGTTTATCCTTTGCCCGACAACAATGCCAGCCATGTGGAGGGTTTGGCCTACGATCCCGACGAAAATGTATTTTACTTGGCCAACAGTGAAGACCCCTTCACTTTCTTCAAAGTTCGGTTGGAGCAAGCCTCTAAAACTTTAACGGTGCTTGATTCATTTGAAGGCAAAGGGAAATTGACCGCGGCCAATGTAAGCGACATGACCTTTGCTCCGCTTATTTCGCCTCATCTTCTTGTCACCAGCACATCCTCGACGAAGGTCATGGAAGTGGTTGTCCGGCGAGGATTGCCTGGACT
>CAZJOE010000284.1:0-3491 GCA_964547555.1 uncultured Elusimicrobia bacterium
CTTCTATGCGCGTCATGAAGATGGATTGGTTTTCGGCTCCGAAATTAAATCGATTTTGAATTTCACCGAAAAGCGGAGCGTTAATTTTTGGGGTGCGCTGAATCCCATTTTAACCACCGGCCTTTCTCCGAAAGGTGAAACATTCTTTGAGGGCGTTCGGGAATTGGATGGCGGCGCTTTCCTCATCTACGATTTAAAATCGAAAGAAATTTTGGAACGGCCTTACTTTCATCTGACGGATTGGGTCTCGAAGGACTTATACGCGGAGCTTTCCGATATGCCCGATGAAAAATTGATCGATCTTTATTCGAAGACCATGAAAGAGTCTTTGAAGCTTCATTTGCAAAGCGACGCGCCGTTGGGAGTTCTCTTTAGTGCGGGTTTGGATTCAAGTGTCGTCGCGGCCTGCGCCAGCACCGTCACCAATGAAAAGCTGAATCTTTATAAGTTCACTTCGGAGATTTTGGATGACTCACGGGTCGGAAGGGAATTCGCGTCCAGGTTCAATGCGAATCTCAGAGAATTTGATATGCCGGAAGAAAATTTGATTCTCGAACAACCGCGAATGCTTTACCATTTTGAAACGGTCAATAAACCCGAAGGCGTGGTGTTGGCTCGTCTTTGTCAAGGAGCCCGAAAAGATGGGATTAAAGTTTTATTAACGGGAGACGCCAGCGACGAAGTTTTTGGCGGATATCACGCCCACAAACAGTTTTACATAAGTTCTTTGATGACCAATAAAAAGCCCTTGGCTTTTGCTTCTAAAGTTATCCAACGCCTGATGCCAGGAATTGAACGAATCAGTTCTGGTGGAATTGATTATTTGATGTCACCCTTCTCCGCTGAACTTCTTGAGACACCGTTATCTATTCTTTTGCATCGTTCCACTCGTCGAGCCGATTGGTTGCGCGCTCTCGATAGCTATTCATTTGTGAAAGACAAAGGTGTTCGAGAGACCAATGCCTATCTCTTGGATGAGGTCGCTTATCGGCTCAAACGGTTCATGATCCGGGCTGATCGATTTGGAATGATGGAATCGGTGGAGCTTCGCCTGCCTTATCTTCATCCGGCGTTGGTTAAGCTCGCGATCAACACGCCCGCCTCGCGAAGGCTAAAGCTGGGGGTTCACTGGCGGCAGCGGTCTTTCGTGAGCGAGAAACATATCGTCAAGCAGATGGCCAAGGCCTTCCATGTGCCAAGCTCCATTATCCACAGACGCAAGGTTGGGACCGCTTACAATTATCAAGCCAGCATCGAGCGTGTCGTCAAAAATTGGAAGCTCGACAACGTCGCATCTATTTTTAATTTATCGTCGAAAACCCTTCGGGATGAATTATTGACGGCCATATCTCGAAATGGTAGAGAACGGACGCAGTGGTGTTTTGTGGCCAGCGAAGTTCTTATCCGACTTTTCGTTTTGGGCGAATCTGCAGAGAAAATTTCCAGCGAGTTTGACCAAGCCATTCATGGCTCAGCCCCCAGTCCTTTGATGGCGGGCATTCATTAAATCGGGAGACCAACATGACAAAGACCAATGTGACCGGAGACAACATCACCGCTGAAAATGCCAATTGGACTTTTGGCGGCGACGTGGCGAAAAAATTTGACGACCATGTGTCCAAGTCGGTCCCTTTTTATCACGAAGGCCATGATCTCATCGCCAAGGTGTCGGACTTCTTCCTATCGAATGGGTCGACGTGCTATGAGCTTGGTTGCTCCACAGGAAAATTGACGCAGGTTTTGGCAGAAAGAAACAAAGCCAAAAATGTCGAGTTTGTCGGCATCGATCAAGAAAAGGGAATGATCGAACAATTCAAAACTCGCAACGCTTCCTATCCGAAAGTGTCATTTCTCCAGTCCAACTTGATGGATGTCGAATTCAACAAATCGGATTTCATTGTTTCCTATTACACCTTTCAATTCGTTCCTCCAAAGAACCGTCAAATCCTCATGGACCGGATTTTTAACTCTCTTAACTGGGGTGGAGCGTTTCTTCTTTTTGAAAAAGTGCGAGGCGCCGACGCGCGGTTTCAAGATATTTCAACCGCGATTTACACCGATTACAAACTTGACAAAGGCTATTCGCCGGATGAAATCGTGGCCAAGTCACGGAGTTTAAAAGGCGTGCTGGAGCCTTTCTCAACGGCGGGGAATTTGGACCTGTTGTCGCGGGCGGGTTTTAAAGATGTGATGAGTATTTTTAAGTACGTCTGCTTTGAGGGTTTCCTGGCCATCAAATAATGGGATCACTCGAGACTCTTGAAAATATTGTCGTTAACTGGCGGAAAAAGAAGCATTTGGATTTTTCGCCTGCTGAAAACTCTGGAACACTTTTTGATCGTCTAGAAAAACTCGCCGCTCATCACCGGGAAAAAGAAGAACTTTCGACAGCCAACCTCACGGAAAACTGGAAGAAAAAAGTCGAGTCGGCCCCTTCCAAAATGTTCTCCCCAGATGGGAAGGTCATTCCTTCCAGTTTCAGTAACTTCAGGCGGATCGAGATTCTTTTGGGAGACAGCGGACCGCTCACCGATTACTCCAACTGGAACCCTCGTTATTGGTTGAAAATATTTCTTTCCAATCCCGTGATTGGGGCCATGGACGTGGCACGCCAGCTTATCAACGGGTACACTCGCTCTTCTCGACGGCATCTGTTTGAGTATTACGAAATCCTAGAGAAAGAAGGCGCGCTGGACCTTTTGAAGAAATACGATGTCTCCCAATCGCCGGGCCATCCCTATGTGTTCCGTTATAAAGGATGCGCTTACAATGTCCGCTGGGCCCGGCATGTCTATTTCTTGAATCTATTGAGGAAGAGTTTAGGGGCTGAATTAAACCGCAGGGAGAAATTCGTCAGTTTGGATTTGGGTTCAGCCTATGGGGTCTTCTCTCATCTGTTTAAGGCTGAATATCCGAAAACCACTCAGATCTTGGTCGACTTCCCCGCACAGTTAATTCTGGCTGCGTATTATCTTCAACAAGCCTTTCCTAAAGCGCGTATTGCCACGATGCTTGAAATGGAAGAGATGCCGGTGATCTCGAGGGACTTCATTGAGAAGTATGATTTCGTTTTAATTCCGGTTGATTCATTTAAGCGGTTGCCGGCAGGATCGTACGACATGATGACGAATTTCGTTTCGCTGGGGGAAATGCAGCGGCAATGGTTCCTGCATTATTTGGAGAGTCCTTCATTTAAGACAGCGGAATTTTTCTTCACTTCCAATCGGATCATTTCCGGGCCGCGTATCGAGCCGACGCACAACACCGATATTACGATTCGCGACTATCCACTGGATGACTTTCAAACGCTTCTTTTTGACGTGAATCCGCTTTTTACCCATTACTACAAAAGACACGGATTCATTTTTGCCGATCGAAAACCTATTTCATCCTATCTGTTCGATTTCATCGGCCACCGCTCCGCTCACTCCAACTAAATCGAACCACCCGTTAAAGGAAGATTGGCCCCATTGATATAACCTGCGGCGGGG
>CAZJOE010000285.1:0-3484 GCA_964547555.1 uncultured Elusimicrobia bacterium
CATTTCTCACGACAACTCCGCTCTGGCGCCCAGGATCCTCAAGAGTGCCCGCTAATTCCTCTGGCGAAATAAATCGAACGTCTGTAATCAGATGTCTGACATATTCAACTTCATCGTTGTAATCAATAACGGTCTCAATCGGTCGAACTTTCAGAACCATAAGGAGAAGAGCAATGAGTTGGTCTTTCGAAAGACGGTTGTTGATTAGGCCCGTCGGTTCAGCTTTGGCTAGTGGTGCCACTCTCTCACGACCCGCCTTCATTTCCGTTGGTACAGAAGAAGGGAGGGCTGATTCGATTTCAGAATCGTCCAATACAGGTGACTTTGAGGGGGTCAAAGATTCAACCGCCGCCAAAGCGAAGCCTTCGGTTTCCCCATCAATAATCATGTCCATTTTCTTCCCATTTTCATGAAGAATGAAATAGACGTCGCCAAATCTTTTTCCAGTCTGCGCTGCTAAAACGGGGAATTGAAAATCTGTCACAGAAAGATCGACGAGGTGAAGATCCATATTGGAAACTCGTCTTGCAAGATTCTCGGCCACTGCGCCAGGAAGATATCGAGCATCTGCCAGCCCAAATTCACGCTGAAGCTGGGGAATAGTTATATTCGGAATTATTTTCCTAAAGGGATATGCAGGCGTGGCCGGGTGGTCGGCGCGATATTTCATGAGTTCTTTCGATAGATAGACATTCTTTCCAATTTTAGTAACTACCACCATTGCGCCGGCCAGAGAAGCCCCCGCCACGTTCGCGTCCACGCCATAAAAGAAGGCTATAAGCGAAACTACCGAGGCCGCTCCCATCAAAAGAATCGGAAGCGCAGCCCACCAGTTCCCTGTGAAATGAGCCAGGTGTTTTCTGGCCGCAGCGCGGTATTTAATAAGGATGAAGATCAACAGGGCAGTGCCAACCACACCCCACGCCCCAATGGATTGGGCTCCAAAAAGAGTCGATCCATGACTTGCAGAAAGGCTCGTAGGTAAAAGAACGCCTAAGGTGGCAAGGAATGCGAGGGAAGCTGCAAACCAAGTGCCCGAAGAATCTCCGAAACTATTTTGAGGGGGAGTTCTTGGATTTGGAGGAGTTGGAAGGTTTTGCGGAGTTGGGGAGCGCAATAACTCAGGCATTTCCCACAAGACAACATCCCAGTGCTCGGTAGAGGCCAAAAATTTTCCGTCCGGACTAAACGCGAGCGATACGTTTGGCCCCCCATTATTTTCAATTTTGGCTACCTTATCCTCATATTGGATTTCCCAAAGAGAAATGGAATCGCGTCCTGCCGCGGCCAAAAACTTGCCATTGTGGCTTATGGCAATAGTGTATACGCCTTCATGTAAATTAAATGTTCGAATCAACTTTCCGTTGGTGGGATTCCACAATCGGACCGTATTATCATCGCTGGCTGAAGCCAATATGGTTCCATCATGATTAAAAACAACCTGGTAAATCGGTGCGAAATTCTCTGACATTTCTCTTTCCACCCATCCAGTGCGAGTGTTCCATATGCAGATTTTTCCGTCCATGCCAGTTGTTGCGAGGAATTTTCCATCAGGACTAAAAGCTATTGATTGAATGATGTGGTTGTGTGCTTTGGTATAGTTCAAAATGCGACCTGTTTTCATATCAACCCAAACAACGGTCATTTGTTCTGCGAAAGCGGCGAGACTTTCATCTGGGCTTATCGCCAATCCATCAAACTGAGTTATGTAGTGATGCCGTTTAAAACCAAAAGATTGGATTAATTTTCCTTCGGCTATGTCCCAAATCCCAATGTTTGTCCCGTAATCAATAAAAATAGATTTTCCATCTTGTGAAAAAACTGCGGTGGATCCATGAGCACCTTTCTTTCCAACTTTGGCAATCAATTTCTTTGTCGTCGCATCCCACAAATGTCCGTATTCATCCGTCTCGCCTAGGGTCAAAATTTTCGACCCATCGGGGCTGAACGAAATGCTTTTCAGTTGATGCTTGGAATCGAATTCCTCTTTATTTTTGATGCTTAATACCAATGCTCCTGCGGTTAAGATTGGTAAAGCAGCAGTATATGGGTGAAATAGACTCCAGAGGGATACAATCCCCAGTCCAATGACCGACCAGGCGATACGTCGATCAGAGGAAATGAGGCGGAGCAAGTCTTGGAAATCGCGCGGACCATTTTTGAAAATGGCGATCGTGGCGTAGAAATATTTACGGACAGCATGGAAGGCGGGGCGTTCGACGAAATTAATCAGTTTCCAGGGGCCGATGAGGCGTTCGGAATTTTTGGTCCAAACAAAACGGTTGGGCGTGAATAATTTTTCTTGGGCGCCCAACACGATGGTTCGGGCGCGGCCTTCACGAGAGAGAGATTCGAGAGCCGTGTTATCGCCTTTGATGACTTTCATCGCCGCATGAAATCCGAGCGTATCAATCAATGCGGCCTCATGAACATCCATAAGTTTCGCTTGCACGGCTCCTTGCGCGCGGGCCGATAATCCTTGATACGATTGGGCCATTTGAGCGGTGATTTCAGTCGGCGCCGGAGGAGGGGCCATGAAAAGTTTTTGGCCCGTAAAAATTTTCTCGAGCGAGGTTTTTTCGCGGTCGAAGACGGAGAGATAGTGAGCGGCGTTTTCGGTTTCGATCTTCGTGATCTTTGGTGAAGCGACGATATAGGAGATATCCCGTGTTTCAAGAAGGGTGGTTAACTCTGCGGTATGAAAGCCACCAGCGACAAGAACGGAAATGTCGTCATTCCGGCGGAGGTCCGCCAAAGGCGGATCCGTCCGTAGGCGGACCGAATCCAGTCGTTTATCATTTAGGAGGTTTTCGACCATGGCAACACTGCGTTTGTCCGCTAAGGAATAGAATTGTTTAAAGGGCAAAAGAGACTGGGCCCCGGCCTCCGCCGGGGTGACGGCCTCAAGGCTTTCGTACTCCTCCCATTGGTGGCTGGTCATCGAGAAATTAACGAGTTGTTCAGATAGATAGAGTTTGCGGGATTGTTGGATCAGTTCTTTTTCGGTTTGGTTTTGGGCGAGGGCGGCATAAGCGGATTTTTCAAGTTCAGTGGTTTCTCTTAAGAGCGCTTCGGTTTTGATGCCGTCGGTCAGAAGAACGTATCGAATGTAATCGTCGAAGTGCGGAGTTTGTCTTAAGTCGATGTTAAATTTTTTGCAAACGTTTTTTAGGTGATCGTAGTAATCGGCAAAAGGCACGGTGCCTTCTTGGTAGGCCAAACTCACTTGAACCAACCCATTTAAATCTTCTTGATTCATTTTTTGGACCAATTTTTCCAAGACGCGAGAACGTTCCGCTTCAATCAAATCAAGCCGGAGAGTTTTTTCCATCTCATAGGCTTGGAGAAAGACATCCACATTTAAGGAAGCATCTGGTTCGTCATTCCCGCGAAGGCGGGAATCCAGGTTGTAATCATTCTTTTGAAAAAGGTTTGAAGACTGGATTCCCGCCTTCGCGGGAATGACGGTCAGGATGTTTAAAAA
>CAZJOE010000286.1:0-3474 GCA_964547555.1 uncultured Elusimicrobia bacterium
TAACTTTAAAACCATGCGTCGCAAACATGGAAGCGGTCGGTAGGCCAATGTAGCCAAGTCCGAGGACCTCTATCGTTTTTTGTGGGGTTGCCATAGGTGAGACGAATTGTAACTCAATCGATTATGTTCGACAATGCGATTAATGGTCGGAATTGATGAATTGGAGTAGAAAATTACCGATGCGCCGGCCCGACTGGCCGTCCAGCTTGAAGCATTGTTGAGAGCGGATGAGGGCCCGACCTTCTTGATCCAGCTCGGGATGCTCCAAATAGCGGTTAATTTGATCGATTAACTCCTTTTCATTCCAAACGATTCGAACCCCGCCGGTCCGGACCAGCTTTTCGTAGTGGGTGTTCTCATAATAGAAATGAATCGAAGAATTGTGGATGGGATCGCCGTCATACCCTAAGCAAATACAGGGCTTATCAAAAACAGCGGACTCAATAGCAGTTGTGGACATTCCGTTGATCAACACGTCGCAATGATAAATCGATTCGGCCAATGCCAACGGATTTGAATCCTTTCCTTCCCAGGTTTTAATTTCTCGGGGCGTGAACGCACTGTCCGGTTTCTGAAAAAAAACGCCCGGACCTTTAAACTTCTCGATCCAAGAAGACATATCGGCCCCCGGATGGGTGCGGATTAAAATTTGGCAATCCCCTTTGAGCCGCCCCTCATGAAATGCGTCCAACATCCCTTTCACGATCGTTGTTTGATCATGAATGAGAGAAGGACTGGTGGCGATGAAAAAAATTGTTTTCTTCTTGGGATCACCGCCCCAAGCTTTAAAGTACGACTCACGGTTTGATGTTTTTCCGATTTTGACATAAGGATCAAACTGCGGAATCCCGGCGATGAAAATTCTTTCGGCTGGGTAGCCGTATAAATCCATTAGCTCGCTTCTTAAAATTTCATTCCAAACAATGATCCGGTCGAAAAATTGCACCGGCAGCAAGCTTCCCATCTGATTATTGGTCATTTGGCGCAAGCCCGATTTGCTCGTGACGTTGTCCCAGCTGTGGATCATGTCGACCACCGGAATATTCCGGCGCTTGGCCAGGACGGCCATTTCCACTTCCAAGTGAACGTACCCGTGAGTGAGAAACACCAGATCGAAATGCGTGGAATCGAGCAAGGCCTCGATTTCCGGGTTTTGAATCGATTTGAAATAGAGATAAGAAAGCAGGCTTCGAAAACCTGGAATCCGGCCGAGGGTTTCCCCCATTAACACGTACCGGAAATATCGAAGAGGCTCCGACTCTTTGAGAAGGTCCCGCACAAACTGTAGCGTTCTCAGTTTTGTTTTTTGGGTGAACCAATAAGCCTGCAGCGGAAAAAGAATCCGGGCCAAGAAACTTCTTAAAAGAGAACGTTGATAGGAGACGCTATGGATGGTGATATTGGGCGCGGAAAACTCTTCTCGAAAGGCCGGGTTGTCGCCGAGAGGGCTGACGATGAAAACTTTAACCTTTTCTTTTAAAGTTGGGTAAACGTCCGACCGTAAAAAATTCCGGGCCGACATCCC
Source organism: uncultured Elusimicrobia bacterium (assembly GCA_964547555.1). GTDB lineage: Bacteria > Elusimicrobiota > Elusimicrobia > F11 > F11 > CAZJOE01. Next base: position 1,526 of record CAZJOE010000286.1, read on the forward strand.
ATAAGGAATGGATAAAAGAATTGTTTTCAATATTTAAGTGGGTTTGATGGCTTCCAATTCAACTTCGATGAAATAGATGATTCCGCAAATATGCCAGGCGAGCATCTCGAGAATTTTCTTAAAGAATGAATTCCTCACCGTGTACCAGCCCTTGTTGTCGTCTCCGCCCCGAAGGCTGATGAAATAATCCTTCCGGCGAATTTTAAAGCGGGCGTGGGTGTAATAAGAACATTGCTTGTTTAAGGACGTGCTGGGATCGTAAAAGTCGAATGATTCGTTGTGAAAAGTTCTGTAGTGGGTCGGGTCTCGGAACGCGTGGAAGCTATTCCAGAAAGGAACGCGGATCGTCACCTTGGCTCCGTTCTTGCACAAGCGCCACAATTCTTCCATAGCCGGTAAAGTGTTGGGTAAATGTTCGAGAACGTGGGTGAGTAAAATTTCATCAAATTCATTATCGGGAAAAGGCCAAGGGAAAATATTCAAATCGTGAGTGACGTCCACGCCGTCGATCTTTCCCTTGTCCAGATTGATATAGCCGGGAAGAATGTGGAAGCCGCAGCCCAAATGTAATTTCTTCATGGAGGCGTCACATCCACCGGAATTGTTTCGAGGATTTGTTTCTTCCCCAATAAAATCTGGATCCAGGTCCAAAAGCTATGCAATCCTGCCTTGTTAAACGGATAGAAAAACATATGCCGTGCACGAGGATATTCTTTACAGTTGCGGCAAAGATCGTTGTCAAAATTCCCCTTTAAGTGATTTTCTCTGAACTTTTGAAAAACCGGTCCGAGCCAAATTTCTTGTAGCGACTGCTTATTCAAGTCGCCCATCACCATTTTTCCCTCGTAGTCGAAACAACAAGGGACCACGCGGCCATCCTGTAGAACGACCAAAGACTCCCATAGGTAAAGACAAGGAACTCTTTTCTCTTCCGGCGCAGGATAATAGCGATGTTGGTTTTCGGCCAAATCATCAATGGACTTGACCTGTCCCGCCCATGTGCTGAATCGTTTGATCCGAAATTCGTTAATGGCCCCGCTCTTACGGAACGGCTCCCATCTTTTAAGGAAACCGTCCACCTCGGGAACCGTCTCGTTCATTAAAATGATTTGGAGAACCACCCGGACTTTCGCCTTCATCTCCTGCTTCAACTCGAGGAATTTGGTGATGTGCCCCACCACGCGATCGAAATCGGCATTTTTTCGAATATGTTCATAAGTGACTTTGGACGCCCCGTCCAAGGAGAGAATGATTTGGTGGAGATTTGAAGAGAGAATTTCACGGGCCTTCGCTTCCGTCAACGCCGTGCAATTGGTTGAAATTTCGACGCGGACTTTATTCTTCGCCGCGTAATTGATCAGTTGGGGCATCCGCTTATCGAGCAAAGGCTCGCCCAAATTATGAAGCCGCATCAAATAACTGGTGTCCGCTTCTTTATCAACCAAATTTTTGAAGAGAGTTTCATCAATGAATCCTTTGGCGCGGTCCATAATGGGATAAGGACACATCGTGCAAGCAAGATTGCAGACGCTGGTGGTTTCAATGGCGAAAATATTCGGCTTATTGACGGGTTTAACGAGGTTGTTGTGGTAAGAGAAGCGACTGAGAAACGTATTGAAATATTTGGTGAACATCATCATGGGTCTTTAGATGGTACCTGATAGTGGGTTTTTAAAGCAAGGCAAGTTTCAATTTTGGCTCGAGTTGTTGGAGCGCTTCTTCCACTGACAGCTGTTCCAAGCAATCGTGAGTCAGGCTCTCCTTCTTTGCGAGTCCGGCCCTGAAAGAAGGTCTGCACGTAGAATTGTGATGGACCGTGGCATGCTTGCTTAGGTCCCACGGTCCAGCTCCAAACCGGTCCGAAGTCCCCCAAACTATTCCAGTCGGAACGCCCACCGCCATAGCCAACTTAGAAGGACCCGAATCATTTGAAAGAAAGAATCGGCACT
>CAZJOE010000287.1:0-3467 GCA_964547555.1 uncultured Elusimicrobia bacterium
AGTTTTTTCTGAAGGAGGGCGATCTCATCTTGTTTTTCCGCGGCCAGTTTTTTATTGGATTCCGAGAAAAGTGTCCGCAAATTGGAAAGGCGGGATTCCAAATCCTGCAAATGGTTTTTCAGGCTCGCGTTTTTTTCCGAATAAAACTTAATGTCCGTTTCGCGACTTTTTAAATGTTCAAGGCTTCTGTTTTCGGTCATGGATTCAAGTTCGACGACGCGCTTACGCAGTTCCTGGTTCTCCATGTCGCTGACGGAAAATTTTTCTTTGGTGGCGGAGAGTTCTTCTTCGATTTCTTCGGTGTGGGTGCGAATCGCGTTCAATTCGTTGGTGAGGCTGAGAGCTCTGGTTTTTAATTCATCACCGGGGACCCCCAACAAAGACCGGAGCAAATCGTTTTCTTCTTGAGCGAGCTTTAATTTGGACTCCACATCTTCGTGGAATCCAGCCAAGGCTTTTTCGAATTTATCGAGGTCGGAAAGATACTCTTTGAAAACCAGTTCCTTCTCGGTTTCGGAAACCGTCGGCAGGCCCCACAAGCGCTTGGCCAGAGATTCCTTAAACTGGCGAAGCAGCGTCTGCCATCCTTCGAAAGAGGTGAGAGAAGGCGCAGACTTCATCATGGAATCACCAGTTCGGAACCCACCTTTGGAAGCCCCCGTTCAATTTTTTCCATGTTGGCGTTGTAGATTTTCTTCCATTGGTTGGGATCGCCGTAATATTCCCGGGCCAAACTTTGCAACGTGTCTCCCGCTTTAACCGTATGCTTACGAATCGTGTTGGCGCGTTGGACGGCCGCTCTCTGCCGGGATTTATAGACGTCCAATTCCGATTCCAAAGCCTGGACCCGATACTGAAGTTGGCGAATCTTTTGGTCTCGTTCTCCAATGAGGTCTTTGTCTTTGAGCTCCTGGATCCGTTTTTTCATGTCCAAAATTTCATCGGCGGCCAAGCGCTTCTTCTGTTCGAGTTCGGCCAAGGACGCTTTGAGTTCCGCTTCTTTGACGGTCAGCGTGAGCACTTGGGTGTCGAGCTTGCCGGCGGCTTCCAACGCGCGGTCATAATAGATTTCCGAAAATTGAGGACGCCCGAACCTGTAAACCAAACTGGCTCGAAATTGGCTGGTGTTGTCGTTTAAGGTTTTGGTGGGGATTAAATAAGCGAGATCAATTTGCATAGGGGATAAATAAAATCCGATCCCCGTGGCCACAGAATCGACGGCTCCGTTGTCCCTAAACCCCCAACCCAAACGGGGACGGACAACACCTCTCGCCACCAACCACTCAAGGCCCGGATGAAATCTCCAAATCCCTCCGCTCGCAAAAGAAAGCTCACCAAACATATTCAAATAATCTTTATGAATATGGGCCGCTCCGATATGAAGTGAAGGGCCTTCAGGATTGGCGCCTCCAGGAAAAAGATCTCGAAGAGTAAACCCGAATTGGGTTTTGCGGTTAAGCGGCACATAAGCGCCGCCTGTAAGACCCAGTCCGATGCTGGACTTTCCCACTCGCGTCGTCCGGGTTTCCCCGCCTTGTTGACGGATGGTGACAGCCGCCCCCAACTTGACCGGCCATTTGATGAATCCCTTGGTCCATTGATCGACAGGAGCGTCCGTTCCCCCTCCCGCCGTAATGTCGACAATGTGCGCGCCCGGCGCGGCGCCCTCTCCGTAAACACCAAAAGCCAAAGGCACATATTTATCTTTATAACGATAGGGGATGGAGTAGATGGCGTTAAAATCGGTGCGGGCAAATTCTCCGATGCTGGTCGACCGACCGTAATCGATCACAAATTCTTTTTGAGCAATTTCGGCGAGACCGCCTGGATTGTAGAAAAGGCTGTATGAATCTCCGGCCACGGCCGCATAACCATTTCCAAGAGCAATGGGACGAGCGCCGCGACTTCGGGGAGGTGAAGCGAGAGTCGACGCGGTTAAAATAACCGACGTGACCAAGAAGAATGCAACTTTTTTAGTTACCGAGCATGCCATAGGCCTGAAGAACAATTTAAGTTCAAAATACGCGTTAAACTGCCGTTCTGCCCATAAGGGTAGGGCGTTTGCGTCTAAAAATCAACAAGAAAACTAAAATCCCCCGGTGCCAAAGCCACGGGGGATTTTAAAAAGTCGTCATCCCCGCGCAGGCGGGGATCTAGGTTTTCAACATGCTTCTGAGAAAGGTTTGCAAACTGGATTCCCGCCTGCGCGGGAATGACGTCTAGACGGCTGCGACAGGTGCGACACCTTTCTTGATGGTGCCTGCGGCAATCAAAGCGGCTTTCTGCCGTTTCATCTTGCGTTTCCAACGCTGCTTGTGTTTGTGTTGGTCCCGTTTGGGACCGCTTTTCGTGCGATGACTCATGAAATGACAACTCCTCTGTTGGGGTGTTAAAACAGAGTGGAGTGTAACAAATTATTTCGCTTCGATTTCGATGGGCGCAGGGGAGACGACTTTGATGGTGCGGATCGGGGTCATTTCCGTTTTGTTCTTGTTGGAGGTCATGGACATCCGATAGGTGTATTCGCCCGGTTCCGCCACGCGGTCCTGAACGGTCTTTCCGTCCCATTCCAGCGTCGCCGGCGGGGCGTCGAAGCCCTGGAACGTCTTGATGACCGCTCCTTTGCCGTTTCGAATCGTCATGATCCATTTGATGATGCGGTCTCTATGGCTGGTGTTGATATGAAAAACAACTTTGTTTCTAAGACCCACGGGAGAGAAGACATCTGGCGTGGCGCGGACATCGACTTCATATCCGCCGAAGAAAACTTTCATGGAGAACCGGTTCACAAGACCGATGTCTTGGAATCCCGCCGAGTAATCAAATTGCAACGTTTTAAAACGAATACCGACACCCGTGGCGATTTCAGTTTGATCGATACCGGCGCGCAAGAAAATATTATTGATCACATAGCCTTCCACTCCGAAATGAGGACGGAGAGCTTGGGTTTCTCCGATTGTTTTTTCCAAATCCAAAGAAGTTAAAAGATGATCATTTAAGAAACGGACCGCGGCTCCCGCTCGCAGGATGGTCGGGAAAGATTCTTTTTCCGACGAGAAATCATAACTGGGTGCGATCAAATTTCTCACCATCGCGCCGAATTGAACGCGGTCATTCAAGATGTAAAGGTTTCCCCAGTCCGCGCCAAAACCTGATTTTCGAGATCCATCGACATCATTCTCAACCATTTTCAACGTGACTCCGGAAGAATAACGCTCTCCAAAACGATAGGCATAGGAAACCATATAAGCGGTTTCGCGAGCGTCATAACTTCCCACCGAATTAAAACCGTCAGTGACGGTCTTATCGATATCACCGGAATCCAAGTTAATAAATGCGACGCCCAAATTACCCAAGGCATAGAGAGGTTGCGAATAACCAAAATATTGAAAGGCTCCTTCCAAGGGAAGAGGCGAATGTTGAAAGGCCAATTGACTCGAACGATAGGTCGCCAAACCCGCCGGATT
>CAZJOE010000288.1:0-3466 GCA_964547555.1 uncultured Elusimicrobia bacterium
CCGGTGGTTGGCGGCCGAAATCATTTATTAATCGCCGCAGCGACTACTGTGGATCAGGCGTCGCGTTGTTGGGAATGTACTGAGTGTCTTTTAAGCGCTCCGCGTCTGAAGGGATAAAAGGATAATCAATGGCTCGTTCCTGGTCCGCTTTACCGGTGTAATAGTGAAGCACCGTGTTTAAATGATGCTGAGCATCGGGCTTGGGTAAATCTGTAAATTGGGCAATTCCTTCGGCATTGGTGACGAGCGTTTTGGGTTCGCTTTTCCCTTCTACCCAGGCGTCCACTCTAAAACCTTCCGCTGGGTTCTGGTTCTGCCGCAGTGTTTTGAAGTTAACCAGATAATTGTTTTCATTCTTTTTTCCGCATCCGGAAAAATTTAAAGCTGAAAAAGCAAGAACGGCCATCAACATATAACGTTTCATGGAAATCTCCTGTAATGGACTACGAGTTTGAGCCTGGGATAATATAAAAATTGAACTTACCTTTTAACGGTTCGTAAGGATTAGTGTCTAACTTATAGTCAAAGAAGGGAGGCATTCATGTTTATTAGAGATTCAGTTTTTATAATGACGATTCTTGCAGCGTTGAGTTTGAACCAGGCAGTCATAGGCGCAGAAATCCCCAACCCAGCCAAAGATCCCCCCGGGCAGAGGCTGGCCCCCGATGGAAGCCAGGTAGACAAAACTCAGTCGGGACCTCTGGCAGTTCCTTTTGGCGGGACTAGTGAAAAAGTAGAGACTGCAATTACGGGCACCGTTATTGCGGTAAATAAGAAAAGCATTCGAATTAAAGATGCCAAAGGAAAGGTTAAGGATTTTAAAATGGCGGAGCAAACAGTCACGACCAGTCCCCAAGGCGGATCAGGAGTTATCATCAAAAAGGACGATAACGTGAGCGCTCTTTACGATGAGAAAACCATGGTCATGTCAAAGATTCAGATTATCCAATAAGTCTATGACCCTTCGGTAGGAACTGGACCTGGATTCACCCGATGTTCTTTGGATTCTTCTTGGTCTTCCCTGCGGATCTCTTCATCTGTTTTACCGATTTCATCGTAAGGCTGCGAATTTTCTTCTAATTCCGCCTCCGCTGTGTTTCTGTTAACCCGGGTGGGTTTGTGTTTGAGTGGTGTCTTTTGGTCGGTTTTATGAGCGTTTTTTTTCATTTTATTGCGCATGAGCCCTCCTTTAATCTTGATTATCTTACGCGCTCACCAGGAAATAGGTTCGCAATAAATTAGGGTCGCTTTTTTTTCCAGCGTTTCTTGGTGTTGGCTTGCTCTTCAGGGTCTTGTTTTCTTTTGAGGGTGGAAAGCTCTTTCTGGAGTTTGATATATCCCGCCCAGCGGTCCGCGGACAAGGTCGCCGACTCCAATGCTCCTTTGATAGCGCAACCGGGCTCCGAATCGTGACCGCAATTACTGAATTGGCAGGACTGAATTAACGCGGCGACATCGGTATAAACTTCAGGGAGAAGTGATTCGTCACCCCAAAGCTGAATCTCACGCAGGCCGGGAGTATCAATTACATATCCCCCCTGAGGAAGGCTGAACATCTGGCGAGTGGTTGTGGTATGGCGGCCTTTTGCGTCTGATAGCCGGATCTCCTGAGTGGCCTGGACAGCACTCCCGAGAAGAACATTCAAAATAGATGACTTACCAACTCCCGAGCTTCCCAAAAATATTCCGGTCTTATCCGGCGCTAAAAAAGGAATCACCACCTCAATTCCTTCTTTCCCGTGGGCCGACACTTTATAAACGGGACCGCCCGCAGCCACTGTCCCTGCATCAGTAAAACGAGAATCATCGGGCTTGGCCAAATCGCTTTTGTTAACCAAAATGACGGGCAAAAGGCCTGCTTGTTTAACGAGCGCCAGATACCGCTCAATCCGTCTCACATTAAAGTCTTCATTAAAAGCGGTAACAATAAAAGCAACGTCCACATTCGCCGCCAAGATTTGTTCCTCCATTGTCGTTCCTGCCGCTTTCCTCGAAAGAACAGACCGTCGGGGACGAATTGAATGGACCAAGGCGGATTCGGGCCCCGTTATTTCAGCCGAGACCCAATCGCCCACGGCCGGGAAATCAGATTTATCTTCCGCTTCAAAACGAAAACGACCCGTGATTGAAGCGATCCGCTCTCCGTCGGGAAATTGGAGAACACATCCCTCCCGCAGAACCGCCGAAACGCGGACTTCACTTGTATTTTTTAGTCGGGCCATGAAGATGGATTCTATTTAAAATAAACGGAAAACGAAGAGAATTGGTTCAATTGCTTCATTATTTGTTAATTTTTACCTGCATTTAATCATCGATTCCCCAGGGAGGTTCACTTGAGAAAACTTATCCTCATTTCTTCTTTGCTTGCCTTAAATTTCACACCGGTTTTAAATGATGCCGCTGCCAGCTTAGAGGCGAACAATGGTCTCGCAAAAGGTCTCGCCCATATCGCGATAAACGCCGGCGTTCAAAAACTAGAAACTTCCCTCTCGGATTGGGAAAGGATTCAATCAAGCGGAACCATCGCGGGATTTAATTTTGATCAAACCTACCACAATTGCAATGGAGATTACCGAGTTAAAATCATCAAAAGCGGAACCAATGAAGTTTTCATCTATGGAGAAGGAACTGATTTAGAAAATCAGGTCCAAGTGGTCTTAAAGTCCCGCTTTAAAAAACAGACCTTCGACGGAGCGCTCATATCCAATGGCCCGATTTATTTAAGTGGAGCATTTGAAGTTCATTGGGGACCTGTCGTATCGAATGGCGATATCAATATCACCGACGCAAACGGTGCGAAGCAATATTTCCCTCGGAAATTTTCCAGAGGTGTTGTTCAATCTTCCGTTGCTGGCTATCCGCGAGATACCAATGGCCTCACCCTCCCCAATACGGACAATGCTGAATGGTGGTCCGGTTATCCCATCTCTAAAAGACCCGAATTAAATTTCGCTCTGCTGAGAACTTCGGCCGCAACTTCCAATACATTGAACATTTATGGATGCTCTAAAATGCCTCGTGTTCTCGCGCCTTGGTGGGGAACAAATGTCTGCAACTTACCTGGAAGAAACCATGATGGCTTGAACCATTTTCAAAACTCCTACAACCACCCCCAAGCTCGCCATCAACGAACCTGGTATTGGGACGACGACGTGGTTTTTACCGGAGGCCTTGGCTCTGAAGGAAATGGAATTTGGGGACCTGTGGTGGTCCGAGGAAATATGACCAACTACGCGGGAGACAATTATTCTTATAGCGGCCACGTTCCGGCCGAAGCGTGGAAGGAATACAAAAAGATAACCCTAACAACATCGGATGCCGCCACCAGCGATCAATATCCGGCCGATCAGGGTCATCAGAAAAACCGCGCCACTTTTAATTTTGGAAACGAAACTTGGATGGGTGGCCCTCCCTCTGGTAACACCGATGTGGGGTTTCGAGGACTGGTTTACGTAGGGGGAAACCT
>CAZJOE010000289.1:0-3463 GCA_964547555.1 uncultured Elusimicrobia bacterium
TCCCTATCTTGAGATCAAAGATGGACTCTTCGTATATCGCCCAGAGAGAGTTTCACGCGATCGGGTTTCCCGAATCAAAAATAGACGCGATGGTTCGTCCTCTGGTTTCCAAGTATAAAGCGGTCCGGGGGCACCTGGTGACGCATGGGATTTTGGCATCCCAATCCATCGTCACGGTGAAGTTCTCTATCAAAGGAAAAAATCAGATTCCCACGGAAGCCGCGGCGGATTTTTTATCCGCCAAATTCCGGAAGCGTTTAACCGGAATTATTTTTGGAGAATTCACGGACACGCTCCCCGGCGTTCTTGCGGATCTTTTGGTGTCACGGAAAAAAACCTTGGCGGTCGCGGAGTCTTGCACAGGGGGACTCATCGCGAAAACCATCACGGATTTGTCGGGGGCCTCAGATTATTTTGTCGAAGGCGTGGTGACCTATTCAAACGCCAGCAAACAGAGACAGTTGGGAGTTTCTCGAAAATCTTTAATTAAATATGGAGCTGTTTCAGAGCAAGTGGCCAAGGAAATGGCGGTGGGATTACGGAAAAAATCCGGGGTTGATTATGCCCTTTCCGTTACGGGGGTGGCCGGTCCGACGGGTGGAACAGAAGAAAAACCGGTTGGATTGGTTTATATCGGATGCAGCGGTCCCCATCAAACGATGGTGAAAAAATTCCAGTTCAGCGGAGATCGCGAGTGGATTCGTCACCGGGCCGCTTTGATTGCGCTGGACGTATTAAGGAAAGAACTTCTTGCATAAGTTTGCCCAACACTTTCTCATCAATTCCCACGCCATTTTGCGTATTGTTGAATCTTTAGAGTTAACGCCAGACGACACTGTTTTAGAAATTGGTCCTGGGAAGGGGGCGCTCACCACTTATTTGGTTCGCCGAGCCAAGGATGTTCATGCCGTCGAAGTTGATGAAGAAATGATCAAAGTCCTCCAAAATAAATTGGGCGCCGCCACCAATTTTTTCCTCCACCATGCCGACATTCTTGATTTCGATTTTAATTCCTTGCCCGCTCAAGGAAAAATAAAAGTCGTTGGAAACCTTCCTTACAATTTAACTTCTCCTATTCTCCGGCGTCTGTGTGATTGGGACGGATGGACCAGCGCGACCGTCATGGTTCAGAAAGAAGTGGGAGACCGTCTTTGCGCCAAAGCGGGATCATCCGATTTCGGCGCCCTCACGGTGGGGATCAACCTTACCTGCGTGCCCACTTTGGAATTTATTCTTTCCGAGAATTCATATAAGCCGCCCCCTCGGGTGAAATCGGCGGTGGTGAGATTGGACCGACGCGAAACGCCTCTTACGCCAGACGTTCCTTTTGCCACCAAAGTGATCCAATCCGCCTTTCAACAGAGACGGAAAACAATTCTCAATTCTCTTTCGCATGGTCTCAACTTAACCAAAGAGGAAATTCAGCTTTTTTTTGATGAATTAAAAATAGATTCAGGAATCCGTGCGGAAAATTTAACAGTGGATCAGTACGTTCAATTGACCCGCCTCCTAAAACTAAAATTGAGTGCCTGAAGTATTTTTATCAGGTCAAATAAATATGGGTAAACTACTGCAATGAAAATTCAAAAATTAATTCGTTCCAGTATATGTTGTGTGGCTAATATGAAACTTTATCTACTCCTAATCGCCTTGACTGTTTCAATTGAATTAGCTGCAGCCGACAAATGGTACAACGAGGACTATCTGAATTATTTGCTTATTGATGATCATCAAGCGCTCACCCTTTTGCGTCATGGGATGGAGGACCTAACATGGATTTTTGGTCCAGTTCCTTACTCTTCTAACGCCGTAGAATTACGTTCAACACAACCTTATGATGCGTCGACACATCCAGTTCTTGCTTTCCCGCATGTTCGAATGAGTAACGAAGAGGGAGATCGCGTTATTATCTTTCTTACAATGGTGTCAAACGAACCGAACTTTCATGGTCAATTAGCTCATGAGTTATTCCATTTGGTCGATCCCAGAATAAAAGACGTTTACATGGAGGGTCTCGCAACCCTTTTCGCTGAAAAACTGATAACAAAATCTCGAGAAAATTGGGAGAGATGGAGAATTTGGTACCAGGATGGCAACGCTCCGTTTTATGGTCAAACCTATTTTATGATGAAGAACATTGAAAATGTCGTCGGCTGGGCAACTCTCAAGAAACTCCCAAACTGTAAGCAGGCGTACGATTCTTATAGTAAAGAACTAGATATTAATAGGTGGTTAGCTGATCTTAATTCTCACCAAAGAGAAGAGGTCAGAAAAATCATTTTACGTTACGCTGACGGTATTCGCGCAGCAATTGAAACAGACAATCAATATTTTGGATTCATTATGCCGGCCGAATGAAGGTGTTGCCCTCAGCGATGAAGGGGAACCGGTTCCAATCGTCCCTCCACCGATCGATTGGCTTGTAATAAGCCACCCATCCCCGTGAAAAAGAATTGACCTCTCGAATCACTTGCCCCCTTTGAATTTGACCCAGTTTCAGGGCTTTACTTCGGAAGTGCTTCCCCGGAACAATTAGGTTAACAAATAGTTGACAAATAAAATTAGTTTATTCTAACGTCTATTTATGGATAAAGAACAATACCAACCAAATTTTACAAGGACATCAAAGCTTGTCCGTTATTTGACGGAAGCCTCAAAATTGGAATCGTGGGTTCGCCAGCAAACACTCGATGTTTCATGGATTCCCAGGTCACAGAGAGATGCGTTAGTTCGGCTAGCTCATTATTCGACAAGAATTGAAGGGAATCCTTTAACTTTTCCGGAAGTAGAAGCGCTAGCGGCGGGTAAAGATATTCCTGTGGAAGAACGAGCCAAAAAAGAGGTCTTAAATTATTTTGCGGCACTGAGTTGGATCTGGAAATTGAGCTTGCGCGACGTCAGCGAGAGGGAACTTTTAAAGCTTCATCGAATATTGACAGAGGGGCTTCTTCCAAAAGAAGATGTGGGGCATTATAAATCTAAGGCGAATGCAGTGTTTGGCGGAGGGAGGATTATCTATAAGCCACCTCCACCTGAGGCAGCCCAGGTTCTTACCAAAGGCCTGATTGATTGGATTAATTCTTCTGAAGCACGAGATGAGCATCCCGTTGTGGTCGCTGCCATAGCGCACCATCGCTTGGTTTCCATTCACCCTTTTATGGATGGGAATGGGCGGATCTCTCGATCGCTAGAGTCATGGCTTTTATACCGGCGAGGATTTGATACGCAACATATTTTTGCTTTGGATGAGTTTTTTGACCACGATCGTGAACGTTATTACAGGGAAATTCAGCTTGTAAGAACAAATGAGGATAATTTAACTTCATGGGTGGAGTATGTAAGCGAAGGCATTTTGGAAACTCTTAAAAAAACTCAAGGGCGCATACAGGCATTGCGGGCTAAAAAACCTTCTTCAAAAATTATTCTAACGACTTCACAAGAGAGAATTCTTCAAATATTGGTG
>CAZJOE010000290.1:0-3445 GCA_964547555.1 uncultured Elusimicrobia bacterium
CTTTGACGGGTATTTGCATGTGCCTCTAAAAGCCCAAGATGAAATCCTCGGGATCCTCACGCTGGCGGTTAAGAAAAAAGAATCCCGAGACCGCGGTTTTGTCGAAGCCCTTGAATGCTTGGCTCGTCTCGTGGCCATCTCCCTCCAGGAATCGACCGAATATGACCGAAACTCCAGCCGTGAAATTCGTTTGCGCTCCGAAGTAGAATCCACGAGTCGCGAATTGGAACACACCAACAAGCGGTTGATTGAACGCGTCCAAGAACTAAAAGTTTTGTCAGCCCAACTTGAAGAAAAAGTGAAAGACCTGACTCACGCCAATAAAGCCAAGGACGAATTTCTTTCCATCGTGAGCCATGAGCTGCGCACCCCCCTCACCTCGATCAATGGTTTTCTCGCGGTTGTATTGGATGGAGAGGCGGGAAGCTTATCGGAAGAGCAGAAAAAATTTCTCGGCATCGCGAAACAGTCTGGAGATCGGTTGAATCTTTTGATTGGGGATTTGCTGGACATCTCGCGCATCGAAGCGGGGCGGATGAATTTGAGCATGGAATCTTTTTCCCTGTTTGAAACGCTACAAAAGAGTTTGGACGGCCTTAAAAAAGCCGCCGACGCCAAAAAAATTCGTGTTCAATTTAATTCGATTCCAACGCTGCCTCCCGCTTGGGGAGATTCGAACCGCATCCAGCAAGTGGCCGACAATTTGATCATGAACGCGATAAAGTTCACCGAGGTTGAAGGGTTGGTGGAAATTTGGACGGAGGAAAAAGGCGATTACGTTCAGGTCAACATTCGGGACACGGGTCCCGGGTTGGCGCCGGACGATCAGAAAAAAGTTTTTGACATGTTCTATCAGGTGGACGCTTCTGCCCGTAGAAAAGCCGGCGGCGCGGGGCTGGGGCTTTCGATCGCCCACGGGATTGTGAATCTGCACGGAGGGCAATTGTGGGTTGAGTCCGAGTTGAGTAAAGGCTCCGTTTTTAAATTTATCCTGCCGCGGGCCAAAGAGAGAAAAGCCGCATAGAGAAATTGCTAACATGGCCTTTATGCCAGTGAAAACCCCAGGGCCCATTCGCACCGCCGTGATCGGCGGAAGCGGCGTCTACCAAATCGAAGGAATGAAAGTTCTTCGCCAGTTTTATCCCACCACGCCTTTCGGCAAGCCGTCGGATCCCATCACCATCGGAAATTACCAAGGAAATCTTTGCGCGTTTCTTCCCCGGCACGGAAAAGGCCACCGGTTTCTTCCCAGCGAAATTCCTCAGCGGGCCAATTTTTACGCGCTCAAAATGTTGGGTGTTGAATTTGTGATCGCGCTCTCCGCCTGCGGGTCGCTTAAAGAAGAATTGGCACCTCGTCATTTTGTGATTCCGGACCAGATTGTGGATAGAACCAAAGGCCGTCCGTCGACTTTTTTTGGAAATGGCATCGTCGCCCATATCGCTTTTGCGAATCCTTTTTCTGCGACTCTTTCCAACCTCGTCGCCGATACCGCGCGGGAGCTCGGCGTCACTGTGCACAAGGGGGGAACGTATCTTTGTATGGAAGGACCCGCCTTTTCAACGAAAGCCGAATCACTTTTGCACCGGAAGATGGATTGCGATGTGATCGGAATGACGGCTGTCCCGGAAGCCAAACTGGCCCGGGAAGCTGAAATGAGTTACGCGCTTTTGGCGATGGTGACCGATTATGATTGCTGGAAAGACGATGAAGGAGTAACGGTTCAACTTGTCATTGAAAATTTAATGGCCAATGCCATTAATGCCAAGCGCATCGTGGCGGCGGTGCTGCCTCGCATCCCACAAATTAAAAACGATTGCGCCGAGGGCCTCCGGGGCGCCATTTTCACAGATCCAAAAGCCGTGAAACCCGCTTTGAAGAAAAAGCTCAAACCTTTGATTGGCAAGTATCTTTAATAACCACATGATTCGCGCCGTCATCTTTGATCTCGACAATACGCTGGTGAACTTTATGCGCGTCAAAAGAGAAGCGGTGGCCGCCGCCGCCGATGCCATGATTGACGCCGGCTTGGACGCCCCTAAAGACGAAGTCGTCAAAAGAATTTTTAACATGTACGACCGCGAAGGAATCGAAGACCAACGGGTGTTCGATAAAATGCTTCAGAAAGAATACGGCACGATTGATTATCGGATTTTGGCGGCGGGCATTATGGGATACCGAAAAGCCAAAGACGGAGCGATGGTGCTTTATCCCCATGTGCGTCAAACCATTTCTCATTTGATGAAGATGGGCGTTCAATTGGCGATTGTTTCGGATGCGCCGCGCATGTCGGTGTGGATGCGGTTGGTTCTTTTGGGCCTCGATTCTTTTTTTGACACGGTCGTCAGCACCGACGATACGGGAAAGAAAAAACCGGACCCGGCTCCTTTCCGAATGGCGCTCGACAAAATGAAAGTAATTCCGGAAGAGGCTGTTATGATCGGGGATTGGGCTGAAAAAGACATGGTGGGAGGCAAAGCGCTGGGGATGAAAACGGTATTTGCCCGATACGGAGACGACTTTAACACCAAGGACCCCGGTTCGGATTTTGAAGTGTCCGATATTTCACAATTGGTGGATATCGTGAAAAAAATTAACGGAGCCCACAAACTGACATGAAGGAATTTTTTCCTATCTTTGTGAACATCGTGATCCCGGTTCTTGCGGGGTCGGTGTATTTTGTCCTGGCCCGGTATGTGAAACACATTGGGCCCATGCGAACCCTGGTGACCGGTAAATTGACCTACGACGGCGCTTACTGGGGGTTTTTACTTTTGTGCGCTTATTTGGCGACGCGGCCCGTGCAAATCCTTTTGGGTCCGCATCCCATGCCTTTGATCGTTAACAGCGTTCGGGAATTCGTGATGATGGGGTTTTTCAGCCCGGCGGTGACCGTGGCCATGCTGAGCCTTGTTCTCGGAAGCTCAAATGTGCCCAAGGTGCTGGTGCGAGGATTATTCGGCGTGGGCCTTTTTTTAGCGGCGCTTTTCGTCGTTTTGAACGTAAAAGCCATCGGCGGCAGCGAACTTATTTTCACGGTCGGATCGGTCTCCGCTTATGACGGGGTGTGGTTTAGGGCGGGAACGGAAGGGCATCCCTCGGCTCTTATGCCGCTTCTTTTTATTTTAAGGCTTATGAATCCGGTCCTCCTTATTTTTGGGGCGGGCACGCTGGTTCTCTGGCACGCCTTTAATTATCCCATCGAGAAAAAAATGCTTTACGACAACATGCCGCGTAAACTTTATTTTATGGGGATCGCTTGCTACGCTTTTTCTCTTTCCATGCTTTCCGTCGGACTTCTTTATATTTTTGCGCACATCCCCAATCAGTGGTGGATTTATTACGTGGGCGCTTTAGGCGCCGGTTTGCTTGAAACGGTCTCTTTGTCCCTGCCCCTTCGCCGGGCCGTCCAAATTACGGAGCACACTTAAAGCATGTTCCCTCA
>CAZJOE010000291.1:0-3445 GCA_964547555.1 uncultured Elusimicrobia bacterium
AGGTTTAAAATATTCGTCATAGACCCACACCCGTAGGGGCGCCTGTTCCAAAAGGCGCACGGGCCGTGCTTCGATGGCAACGCGCACCGTTTTGTATTCATCGGCGTGAGTGAGCCAGAGCACCATGTTTTTCCAAAACTGTTGATAGAGATACGGCGACTGTTCTTTTCTTCCCGGAACCAGCGACCAACGCCACGTGGTTCGAGCCGTCATGGCCCCCACGCGCCCGCTACCAAATTTCCAAACGGTCAGAACCGGATATGATTTTCCGTCGGCCGTCACGGAACCGATCACCGTCGCGCCCGGTTTGGCGGAAGGACCGATCGTGACGTTCTCGAGTGGCGCCAGATTTCCCCACAACTCGGCATTCTTTTCGCCACTCGCTTCGATACGAAGAATGGGATGGAATTGAGACGTGGGGAAAAAAGAACGATCGCCTTCAATAATCCGCGCCTCATTGGTAAATTGAACCGGGATCATTTCTTGGAGGCCGGGCATCGCGTAAGGATTGCTGGCGTTAAAAATGGCGGGCCCGCCGGTTAAGAGAAAACTTCCGCCATTCTCCACCTTTCGCTTAATGGCTTGAATCAAAGAAGGCTGCAAGCCGAATTCCCAAAATGGAAATTCTTCCAGCACCACCAAATCAAAAGTGGACATTTGGTTAATAAGAACGTCCTGCGTCGGAAAAGGAATGAGCGAAAGCTGATCTTCAGAGACCGCAACATAGTTTCCCGCATTTCTCAAAATGACAAAGGTGACCAGCTCCACCGCCGGGTCGGATTTAAATTGGTAACGGAGGAAGCTGTATTCGGCACCCGGCTTGCCGCAAATATAAAGGACGCGAAACTTGTCCCGTCCCACTTCCAATGAAATATCTTTTTTGTTGTTGGCCGCCGTCACTTCATGGGCCAAAGGACTGGCTTCTACTTTAAGGACCTGCGAACCCAAACGGCCCGGCGTCCAATTAAAACTCACACTCGTTTCAAATTCGGGCCGGGTGATGGCCACCGTCTGAAGCGACAACACCTTATCGCCTTCGATTAATTTCACGGTTAAGGACTGGCCTTCATATCCTGTCGCCGCCACCGTTGCGGTAAGTCCCGTTTGAATATTTTTGAACGCAAAAGGCGGCGCTTGAATACTTTTAACCGCCACATCTTTGAAAGCAGATTTGCTGCCAATCCCAACCATGAGAAGCGGTTTCCCCGCCACCGCCGCAGCCGAAACGGGATCTCCTACACCAACCTGGCGTCCGTCAGATAAAACCACGGCCCCTCTATAATCTCCCTTGGAAAAAACTTCTTGAAGCGCCGTGGCAATATTGGACTTCGGAGCGGAAGGATTAATCTTTTCGATTTTATCTTCGGAGATTTCCTTTAAATTCTCGCCAAACTCATAGAGAACGGTGCGGGGGATCGCGTCCACAATTTGTTCGGCCAGTTTTTTCTCGCGCTCAATACGGGGCAGCGGATCTTTGATGGCCATGCTTCGGGACGTGTCCAACAGGATGGCCCATTTTTGAGAAAGACCGGGATCGGGCCGTATCGCCACGGGTTTAAACAAAAGAATGCAAATGAGAACAAAAGCCGCCCCCCGTAAAGTATAAATGGCTTTCATAAACCCAATTTTCTCTCGATAAAGGGTTGGTGGATGGCATCCCGCTTATACGTACCGGTCAAACTGAAATAAACGATGTTGAGCGTGAGCTTGAAAGATTCCCAGCGCTGCGGTTCCCCGCCGGGCTCGCAAGAATAAGCGTATTCGCCGACGCTGTCTTTAATCCACGCTCCCAGCAAATCATTGGCGCAAAAAATAACCGCGGTCCGGCCTTCTCCGCCGGAACGGCCGCCCACTTCCAACCCTTCTAAATATTTTGCCGCCACTCTTCGGCCCGCGGCGCTACGCAGTAGAAAAAAAGAACGAAAGACCGCGTGGTCCGTGGGCAATCTTTCAAAAGGCCGATCGGGATAAAGCTCAGAAAAGAGGGACCGAACGGAAGTGGCGAACGGACTTTGCAGGTTGGCCAAACTGTCATCGATGAAAACGAATCCGCCGCCTTCGATGTAATCTTTTAGTTTTGTTTTTTCTTTGGCGGTTAATTTAAAGGGGGTGTTTCCTTTAATGAGCAGGAAGGGATATTCAAAAATTTCCGAATCGGACAGCGTGACGACTTTTCTCTCCGAAGCCAAAGGAATATTGGTCATGCTTTTGATCATTTCAAAAACGGCTTTGTGCGCGCTGGGGTAAGGGTCCCACGCTCCGTCGTATTGTAATTGAGCGTAAGTAAAATCATTTCCGTTTCCCGCATGAGCAGAGATCGGAAGCAACAACAGAAAAACAGAAATCGCGATTTCCTTGGGACGCCAAAGTCCGCCCCGGAACCCGGAGAGAACCGTTTCAAAAATAAAGAAGGCGATCAAAAACCAAGCCAAAAGAGTTGTCAGATCTTTCCCTTGAAGCGCCGCCAACACACCCGCTCCGGATTTTTCATTCGCGGAAACCCATTCGATGGAACTCGCTGGAAAGATTGATTTTAACTGACCGCTTTTAATGCGCTTGGGGTTCCCTTCTTTTTCAACACCGGGAATATTAATGGCGAATGAAAAGTCATTGGCTTTTTGATTGGTTTGAACTTTGTAAAGCCCCGGAACCGGTGTCGCGTTCCAATTTAAAATACCATCTTCTCCCACCCGCGCCCCGGTCGATTTCCCTTCGGGATCTAAAACGGTTACCGCGCGTGTTTCAGGCGGAACTTTAATTCGGATCGATTGTCCGACAAATCCATTGAGAGACGATTGCTCTCTTAAAGGATCGGCCAAGGAAGCAATCAATTCTCTCATCATCGGGGCAAAGAGGGGCTTGGCGGGAAAGTTGGTCCAAGCGCGGTCGATACTGGTCAACCACACCAACACGGCCCCCGATCCGACTTTTTTCTGGATGAGAACGGGATCTCCTTTTTCCGTTTTTAAAAGAGGCGTGGCGCCTGATAATTGATCGAGGGGCCTCATTGAATTAATTTCAATCTCCGGCC
This sequence comes from uncultured Elusimicrobia bacterium, assembly GCA_964547555.1. GTDB lineage: Bacteria > Elusimicrobiota > Elusimicrobia > F11 > F11 > CAZJOE01. The sequence goes on from CAZJOE010000291.1 coordinate 3,032, forward strand.
ACTCGAATTCTTCAAACCCGGCCAGGCTTAGAAAACTGGTCTCGGGTTTTATTAAGACATGGCGGCCTTTCTGAATTTCTTGCGTCCGAACCAATCCCAAGGGACTGCGCGGCGCTTTCGGCCATTTGCTCCCCGCGGTTAAAAAGAGTCCACCCCCCTGCTGAATCCAGCGGGTCAAATTCTCTGAAGAGGTTTCGTCCAAATCGCCCGTATTAGCCAAAACGATCACATCAAACTTATTTAAGTTTTGATCTTTAAGCGCTTCGGGACGAATCACGCTCATCGCTTGCAGCCGGGGATCGCGCGGACTCTCCAGGGCCAACTTAACGTAATAGACCTCGGAGTCCGACGGGGCGAGGCCGCTTTCTCCATCCACCATCAAGAGCGAAAACCCTTTGGGGACGCGGCCCGCCA
>CAZJOE010000292.1:0-3438 GCA_964547555.1 uncultured Elusimicrobia bacterium
CGGCAACACTTTTGTCTCAAGCGAGGGGCAATACATCGCGCTCGATTTCGGCATCATGGGCACGCTCACCGAAACCGACCAAAACTACCTGGCGCAGAACTTCATCGCCTTCTTTCAAAAATTTTCTGGCCCAGCTATGCGCCACCAGGTTGATGGATTCCGTTGTCCCACGCGTAAAGATAACTTCGGATGAATCCCGGGCATTGATGAACTTGCCTGTTTTGGCCCGTGCTTCTTCATAAAGAGCGGTGGATTCTTCGGCCATCGCGTAAACTCCTCGGTGAATGTTGGCGTTGGTTTTTTTATACGCGTGGGTCAGCGCCTCAATAACTGAAATTGGTTTTTGGGTGGTGGCCGCGTTGTCCAAATAGACCAGAGGCTTTCCTTTAATGAAGCGGGAAAGGATGGGAAAATCTTTCCGGATTTTCTCGGCGTCTATCTTTTTCATATTTGCACGAGCACGTCTTCGCCTTCCACTTTAACGTCATACATCTTGACGGGTTCCACGGCGGGAAGGGTCAGCGCGGCTCCAGTTGTGACGGAAAATTTGGCGCCGTGGAGGGGGCAAGAGATGATGCCTTCTTCGATAGTGGAATCGGCCAGCGTCGCGGCGGCGTGCGTGCAGTATTCATCAAACGCATAGAATCCACCTTCCCAACGGGCGACGCACAAATTTAAATCGCCGGCCTGGACCGCCGTGGTTCGGTTCTGAGGAAAATCCTTTTGGAGGCCGACTTTGACGAAACTACTCATCGCCGACGGAGTTTCTCTTCGACAAATACCCGAAGCTTATCTTGGGCTTCTTCCGAAGGCAATTCATCGATCACGGGCTCAAAAAAACCTTGGATGATCATTTCTTCCGCTTTTTCCGGAGGAATGCCGCGGGTTTGAAGATAATATTTTTGGTCTTCATCAACGGATCCAACCGCCGCTCCATGCGCGCATTTCACGTCGTCCGCCAAGATTTCCAAATTGGGAATGGCATCGGCGCGGGCATCCTTGGAAAGAAGCAGCGATTTATTGGACTGAAACGCGTCCGACTGCTGAGCTTCTTTGGTGATGAGAACCATGCCTGAAAAGAAAGATTGAGACGTTCCTTTCAAAGCGCCCCGATATTGAATGTCCGAGATGGTTTTCTTCGCGGTGTGGTTCTGCACGATCCAGTTTTCAAAATTCTGTTTTTCGTCTCCGAAGAGAACACCGAGAACTTTATTCTCAGCGCCTTGTCCTTGAAGCCGGATGGTGGTTTCATTTCGGAAAACCCTTCCGCCCAATTGAACGGCGATCGCGTTGATGCGGCTATCGCGTTCCTGGGTGATGTCTTGGAATTGGAAATGGACCGTTTGCCCATCCCATTGCTGGACCGAGTAAATCGACGCATTCGCATTGGCTTCCAAGTGAAAAGAGGTGAAACTCCCGATAAAGGAGATGTCTCCATTCTGGTCCGTCTTGTCCGCTTCTTTTAAATTCTCCCAGATCTGAACATGCGAGCTTTCATCAACGGAGATGAAGTTGAGCGGAAATTGCGCGGTGCCGCGTTCTCCTTTGGAAGTCGCGTAATGATAAGGAGCTGGATTCTGATTCTTGCCGACGAACAAGCAAGACCCGCCGTTCCCTAAAGCGAGCGTCAATAAAAAGAACTTGTTGTCTTTGGCGCGTTCAATGGCCAAGGACCAAGCTTTTTGAATTGGTTCCGGGTTTTTCTTGACGGCCTCTTCAAGGCTCAGCCAATCTTTTTCCAAGGGAGTTTCTTTCGTGGGGGAAAATTGAATCTTTTCAAATGAGAGAAGATTCAGTTCGGCTCGTTTCCATTTTTCGTCACGAAGCGTGGGCCAGGGAAGAGCGTTATATTGCTCGAAGGCTTTAAGCCGCAGAGGTAGCAACCAGGAGGGTTCGTTTCTCGTTTTAGAGAAATCCTTGATCCAATCGACGGAGATGTCCTTAAGGACAGGTAACTGTGTTAAAGTTTTCATATGGTTTTGGGGCAGACGGTGGAGCGGGCTATCCGATCGACCCCTCCATCTCCAACTGGATGAGCCGGTTGAGTTCAACCGCGTATTCCATCGGCAACTCTTTAACGAAGGGTTCAATGAAACCGTTCACGATGAGCGACTGCGCGTCTTGTTCTTTAAGGCCGCGGCTCATCAGGTAAAACATTTGTTCTTCGCCCACTTTGGAAACCGTGGCTTCATGTCCCACCGAGACGTTTTTCTCGTTGATCTCCATGGTTGGATAAGTGTCCGAACGAGAAGCTTCATCCAAAAGAAGCGCATCGCAACGCACATTGGCTTTGCAGCCTTCGGCCCCTTTGTGGACCTTGAGAAGACCGCGATAGGAAGTCCGGCCCCCGTCACGCGCAATAGATTTGGAGAGAATCGTGGACGTGGTGTGAGGCGCCACATGGACCATTTTCGCTCCCGCATCTTGATGTTGGCCTTTGCCGGCGTAAGCGATGGAGAGAACTTCTCCGCGAGCGCCTTTGCCCATCAAATAAACGGCGGGATACTTCATGGTGAGTTTGGAACCGATGTTCCCATCGATCCATTCCACGGCGGCATCTTGATAAGCGACCGCGCGTTTCGTCACCAGGTTATAAACGTTGTTGGACCAATTTTGAATGGTGGTGTACCGAATCTTAGATCCCGGCATGGCCACGAGTTCCACCACCGCCGAGTGCAAGGAGTCGCTCGAATAGGTGGGAGCGGTGCAGCCTTCAATATAGTGAACGCTTGAGCCTTCATCGGTGATGATGAGGGTCCGTTCGAATTGTCCCATGTTTTCGGAATTAATCCGGAAGTAAGCCTGAAGCGGAATTTCCACCTTGGTGTTTTTCGGAACATAAATGAAGCTTCCTCCCGACCACACCGCGGAGTTGAGGGCCGAAAACTTATTGTCTTCAATGGGAATAATAGTGCTGAGATATTTTTTAACGATGTCGGGAAACTGTCGAACGGCGTCGTCCATGCCTAAGAAAATAACGCCTTGCTTTTCCAGATCTGCTCGAATGGAGTGATAGACCACTTCCGATTCATATTGAGCGGTCACACCGGCCAAGAACTTTCGTTCCGCTTCAGGGATGCCCAATTTTTCAAAGGTGTTTTTAACTTCGGTCGGAACTTCGTCCCAGTTTTTTTCCGTTTTTTCCGAGGGGCGAACGTAATAGCGGATGTTTTCAAAATCCAACTGCGCCAACAATTCACGGTTGCCCCAGGTGGGCATGGGTTTGGCGTAATAGGCTTCCAGCGCTTTGAGGCGAAACTTGAGCATCCATTCCGGTTCCCCTTTGATGGACGAAATTTCTTCGACGACTTTCTTCGTCAGCCCTTTCTTGGCTTCGAAAACGTTGACGTTATCGTCGTGGAATCCGTACTTATAATCCTTGGGGGCTAGTTGTGATTTGGACATGAGTGGCTCCTTATGCCGTGACGGATGCTTCTT
>CAZJOE010000293.1:0-3414 GCA_964547555.1 uncultured Elusimicrobia bacterium
AACAACCGGCCAGCGAGCCGCAACCCGCCGATCCGCAGGAACCAGTGAAGGAACCGCAGCCATGAAAAAGAAAAAGGTTTTGATATTTGCAGGATTGGCCATCACGGCGGTGGTGATCGCGACCGCCGTTTTGAACCGGCATCGATTCACTGCCTTCAGATCAAATGTGGAGGCGCTGGGGCTTCGAGGAACCGCCAAGGTATCCCGGTCTCTTTCAAAGACGCAAGTCGAACGGTTGGAAACCCACTTTCTCGATCTTCCGCCCGCTCCCGGATCTTCGTCGGGATCAAGTCCGGCCGCTCACACGCTGAACCAGGTGGAAGCCATCAATAAGTTAAATGCGAGACAGAGCAAGTGAGAAAAATTCGCCTGATCGCGTCGATTATCCTCGTCGGAGTTTCCGCGGTTTGCGCGGAAGAGGCGAAGGAGCAGCCGAAGCCGCTGACATTGGAGGACTGCATCCAATTGGGAATGAAAAGTTACGAGCCGCTTAAATTAGCGGAAGAGGAAGTGGAGCTCGCCCGGTTGAAACGCCAGGAAGCCTATCGCGGGCTTTATCCGGCGCTCTCAATCAAGGGAGAGCAAACCAAGGGCGAAACTGCCGACCCCACGCAAGCCCCCGATTTCACGGAGCGCAATTACGGCGCCGCCTTGACCTATGACGTTATCGGCGGAGGAAAAATAATTTCCACGTACCGCCAGAGCGAGGCCTCGTATGAGGCGGCGGCTTTAAGCCGCGAGAAAACATATCAGGATTTTCTTTACAGCGTCCGGGAAGCGTATTGGAACTTGGCCGGATCCCAATCGAAGCTCAAGGATTTGGGAGCCACGCGAAACGAGATTCGGGACGAACTAAAAAAAGTCACGGAACAGTATGTGCTGGACGTGGCGGTCAAGCAGCAATTCCTGGCGGTCAAGGCGCAGTATCTCCAAGCCAATACGCAGGTGAACAACGCGCTTAAAAATTATGCAAAAGCAAAATGGGACATAGCAAAGGCGCTCGGTCTCTCAACGGCTTCTAAAGAATCCGTCGACGAAAATATCCCGTTCGTTAAAGTCGAGCCTGACTTGGACAAATGCCTCATGCTCGCTTCGTCGCACCGTCCTGATTTGAAGATGCAGGAAAAACTGGTCGCCATCGCGAAGCAGGGTATCAAAGTCGCTTCGTCCTATAAGAAGCCGCGCGTGAGCTTGAATACTTTTTACGGACGGTCCGCCGCGGCTTACGAAGGAGACTCGCTCGATTATCGGGAAGATTGGCAGGTGAACGCCACTTTAAGCCAAAGCTTCCTCGGAAATTCTTTGGGCGTCACCGGCTCGGACATCAAGACGAGCCCCAAACTCGGCCAGTCCACGCGCACCCGCACAAAAACGGAAGGGGCCAGCCTTAATATTTTGGACGGCATGCGGCAGCGGACGGACTACAAACAGTCCGACTTGTCTTTCCGGCAGGCAGCATTAAAGCGGGACGATCTGCAAAAAGACGTGGCGATGGACGTCGAGCTTTCCTTTTACAGCGTCAACCAGGCGCTCCTCCAAGTCGAGTTTAGCGAAGAGGATTTAAAACTCGCCGATGAAGAATTGAATGTGGTGCAGTCAAAAGGACGTTACGGCCTGGCCGGAGTGTTGGAAGTGGCCCAGGCCAAAAACCGGCTTTCAGGAAGCCGGGCCAGCCGCGTGGACGCGCTGGTGTCCTATCAAATCGCGATCGCGGCGTTAAACAGGGCCGTCGGTGTGCCGGACCAATTTAAAGTGGAGTGATGAAAATGGAATTGAAGCTGTCCGATATAAAAGCGTTTCTCATTAAAAACAAAAAGATCGCCATGCCCGCAGGGATTGTCCTGGTGTGCATTCTGCTTGCCAGCGTGCGCTGGTTTTCCACCTATTCCACCGCTTCCCGCTCAAACGAGGAAAAACAGAAACAAAAACAAGGTTCGGAAACGCCGGTCGTGGCGGCGTTTCTCTGCAAGAAAGTGAATTTTACGGATGAGCTGATATTGACCGGAACTATCCAAGGCGGCGCCCGGGTCGAATTTCGGTTTAATCGGGACGGAAGGATTCAGAAGCTCAACTATCGCGTCGGCGAAAATGTGAAGCGGGGCGCCGTGGTTGCGGCGCTTGAGACAGAAGAGGCCCACTTAAAACTTCAACAGGCCGAGTCGGAACTTTCCCAAGTTATTGATATGTACCGATCCGGCGCCATCGCCAAACCCCGGCTTACTCAGGCGCAGCTCGCGGCTGAATTGGCGAGAAAAGAATATGACCGTTCATTTATCCGCGCTCCCCGAGACGGCTCCATCGGAGAGCTTAATGTGGAAGTGGGCGACACGGTGAATTCTCAGAACACCGTGGCGACTCTCGTTTCGATTGAAAACGTGTTCGTCGAAATGGGCGTCATCGAAAAAGATTTGGGCAAGCTTCATTTAAATCAAAGCGTCCACATCGAGGTGGAAACCTACCCCGGCGTGGTGTTCATTGGGAAGATCAACAGCATCGCGCCTCAAGTAGAAGGCGCGAGCCGGACGAGAACAGTCAGGGCTGAAATTCCAAACGATAAGCGCCTCCTTCTCCCCGGCATGTTCGCGCGCACTCATATTTTTATTCAAGAAAAGCCGAATACGCTTGTCGTTCCGGGGGCCGCGGTCCGTTCCGCCAACGGCAAGCAGTCCGTTTATCTCGTGCGCGAAAACAACCGCTTGCAAGAAACACCTGTGGAAGCCGGGTATGAGAGTTCGGATTATCTCGAAATTATTTCCGGCCTCGGATCCGGCGACAAGATTGTGGCAGCGCTGTCGGAAAATATTCGCGATGGGATATCGGTCGAAATAATTGAAGAGAAGCAATACGTCGAAAAATCATCGGCTCCGGACAAACAACCGGAAGCCAATCCTGGAACGGCGAAGCCTTAGAATATATGAAGAACCTCATCTCCCTATCCGTCAAAAGGCCAGTAGCGACGAGCGTGATCTACACATTGATCTGCGGAGCGGGTCTTTTGATTTGGGGACGCATCCCGCAGGAAGTGATGCCCGACTTGAATTTTCCGCAGCTCACCATCGTCACCGAATACACTCAAGCTTCTCCGCAGGAAATTGAAAACCTGGTCACCAAGCCAATCGAGGAAGTGGTGGGAACCGTCAAAAATGTCCGCGAAGTCCGTTCGGTGTCAAAAGAAGGCGTGTCGCTGACCACCGTTGAATTCTGGTGGGGCACCGATATGGATTTTGCTTCGCTCAACGTCCGAGAAAAATTGGACTTGGTTAAAAGCCGCCTGCCGCTCGAAGTTCGCGAACCCGTGGTGGTGAAGTTTAATCCGTTCGCCGCGCCGGTGATGATTCTTTCCCTTTATGGCCAAGATGGCGTGAGCCTTAGCTTTCTCACCCACGTGGCCAAAAAAACAATCGCCAACCGGCT
>CAZJOE010000294.1:0-3397 GCA_964547555.1 uncultured Elusimicrobia bacterium
TGAGCAAGAAGATCCGGACCTCTCCAAAATAACCATCCTCTTTGAGGAAGCGCGCCGGGCCCGAATTCCGCTTGATGGAGAAGAGCTTAGCTACACGCTCGAGAAAAGCATCATTCGCCTCGCTGAGCGGTTCCAAGATGATCCTTACCGGATTGAAACCCTCGAGTTGCTGGAAAAAATGGTCGACTTGGCCGGGACTCCCTCCCTTAAACCCAACTTTTGGAAAACACAAAATATCTTTCACGAAGTCCTTCATCGGCATCTTCCCGCCTACAGGGAACGGGCCGCCCAAAACGACGCGCTCGCCCAAAAATGGCTCCAACATTTCAACAGCCTCGGCGAGAAACTGAAGGTTCTCAATTAACAAAATGGGCGGACGACCCTTCGCTCTTCTTCGCTATCCTCTCTTCATCCTCTCCGCCGCCTTCTTGGTTTTAATGGTTCCTTTCCTCAACCGTGCGCTCTTTGTCGATGATCACGCCCATTATCAAGGAGCTTTAGAAATCATTCAACATCCCGCCACTCCTTACACCATCAACAGTGAAAAACTCGGCTGGAAACCGGGCGAGTCTCCCGCGGAGGCGAACCCTCCTCTTTATTTTTATTTGGTCGGCGCTTTAACAAAAATAATTGGGGATAGCCCTTTCCACATTCATTGGCTTTTACTTCCTCTTCATTTCGCCGGCATCCTGGCTTTCTATTTCTTCGCGCGAAAAATTGTAACCCAACCTCTACCGGCCACCCTTTTGTGGATGATCACCCCTCATTTGTGGCTGACATCGAACTCCTTATTGCTGGATGCACTTTTGGCCCCTTTTCTCATGGTAGGGTTGACGCTATTTTCATCAGGGTGGGATAGAAAAATTTTATACCGATTACTCTTAGGATCCCTGGTTCTAGGATTGGTTCCCTTGGTGAAGTACACAGGCGTGGTGGCCTTGGCAGTTGCCTTTCTTTGGGCCCTCCTGATCGGTCAAAAAAGAAAAATGGGATATTGGTTTTCTCTGTTAATTCCCTTATGCATATTTGGTTGCTGGATTCTCTTGAGCCGCCACCTCTATACCTCCAGCCACTTAAGCGCCGTGGCCCAATCCAGCGTGGTGTGGCCCTCGCTGCTTCAATTTCTGACCTTGTTCGCCTTTTCATCCGGGACCACTTTCATTTTATTGCTTCCCCTTCTTCTCTTGGTATCGGGGAAAATAAAAGAGGGCCGCTTACTTCACTTAAGCTTGCTGGTAGGAGGGTTGGGAGTCGGTATTTTTATTTTTCAAGACATTCCCCAAGGAACTAGGGTTGGAATTATTTTTGGATTTTGGCTGGGAACCGCTTTGCAGTGGTTTAACTTCATCTCTATAAAAAATCAAATCCAACAGGATCCGATCCGAATTTTTCTATTGGTATGGATTGTTTTGGGATTGGCAGGACTTTTATTCGCGCGCGGCTGGCTTTGCGGAAGGTACTTCGTCATCATCGGTCCCGCATTTGTGCTGCTCACCTTTAAAACATGGGAGAAAAAATTATCTCCGCTGATCTACGGGTTCCTCTTTTTATTTGCTCTTTGCTTCGCTGTTTCAGACTATCAACAAGCCGGAGTGGATCGGCGCATGGCATCAGAAATCAATCAACTGGCATTAGATCCACAGAAACGAATTCATTATCCCTCAGCCATGCTCTCCGGTCTTGAATATTATTTGGATAGAGCCCAATGGATTTCAACAGGACCGGAGGCAATTCTTCAACCGGGCGATTGGATTTTAATTCCAACCAAGGGACTCCCCTCTCGATTCATTCCCAAAATAACCAACCCCACGATAGTGAACAAATGGACGTTTCATAGTTGGAGTCCTATAAAGGTGTTGGATTCCACCTCGTATGCGGGATATTACGGATCAATTTGGGGACCTTTGCCGTTTTCTTTTTCGAATGAACCGGCAGAAGTTTATTACCTGGTTGAAAACGGGAATTTAGACGGCGGCTTGGGTGGGACGGACGCCGATGTTGTGGCAAAGCTCCCGCCACGTGGCCATCGCTTCGAGGAGGGCTTCGCGCGCCGCTAAAATTTCCTGCTTCAGCGCTTCGAGCCTTTCAAGTTTTTCTTCTTTGACCCTTTTATATTCAACCTTAAGGGCCTGGAATTTCAGGTAGGCTTCTTCGAATTTAATGCGCGCCGTTACCACCAGCTCATGAGAAATATGAGGAGCGGCGATTTCGCCTTTGGCCAGTCGGCGGACGATTCTTTTCTCATCCATTCTTAACTTGGCCAACAATATTTTCTCATCCGAAATTTTCCGCAAGTTCAAAGTTAAACCCAAATAAGAAAGGGCTTTGATCACCCATTTGGTTGGATCCCAATGATAATTCTTAATGCCGTTCCGGTAATCCGACGGAAACTTGTGGTGGAAGTTGTGATAGCCTTCGCCATAAGTGAAAAGGGCCATGAACCAGCTATCGCGCGCGGAATTCTGATCGGAGTAAGGCTGGCTCCCCAACATGTGGCAGAACGAATTGATGCAGAAAGTAAAGTGATGGTTTAAAACCATCCGCGCGAATCCTGCCAAAATCAAAGCTCCCCACGCATCGCCCCATAAAGATCCAATAGCCATGGGAATTAAATAACCGACTGTCACGCCAATCCATACGTAGTACTTTTCCTGCCACATCACGAGCTTATCGTTCACCAAATCAGGAACGTTGGTATAACGGGCCTTATCATTGTCATATTTCAAACAAACCCAGCCCATATGCGCGTAGAAAAAGCCGCGCTTAATATTATATGGATCTTGGTCGGTATCGACGAACTTGTGGTGGGTCCGGTGGTCAGAAGACCATTTACGGGCCGAGTTTTCGAAAGCAGCGGCTCCGAAAACCAACATTAAAAATTTGAAGAGCTGATTGGCGTCAAACGCCTTGTGGGAGAAAAGCCGGTGGTATCCGGCGGTCACTGCGACTCCGGTGAGAATCATCATCACGAAAGCAAGCGCCAGCGTGGGGAGTCGAATACCGTCTGTCCAGATTAAATAAGTTGTTCCAATGAGAGCCAGGAGGGGGGTGCCGGCGAGGAAGAGGGTGTTCACTGGGTCCAATTTCTTCAAAAACTCTCTAAAGTCTTGTTTCAAGGTAAGTCCTCCGTAAAATGTGGCTGTGGCGCCATCGTTGTAGTCATTGTATCACATACAGTCTGCCCCACCTCTGAACGAAAATGGTTACAATGGCCGATATGTATTTAATTATAGAGGAGAATCCCAACTCCGTCCAGGACGAAAGAGTTTTTTCTGAATCCGGCCCACGGCGGGTTGTGTTGAAATTAAACGTTGAAACCCCCTCAGGGTCAAGGGTATGGTGCGATGTCTCCGGAGTCGACGAAAGCGGGGTGTTTTCTTCAGCTCAAGGGGTCCAG
>CAZJOE010000295.1:0-3396 GCA_964547555.1 uncultured Elusimicrobia bacterium
GGAAATAAAATCCGGGGATCCACAATAGACCCCAATTGGACCAGCGTACACGCGGGGCAAAGAAGAAGTTCCGCAGGGAAAAAAGCTTCTTCTTCAGGACGTTCTCCAATTTTTTTTAGCTCATTGACCGGTGGAAGATACCCAATGAATAAAACGGATTTAAGTTTATTCGAACCGCAAACCTGGCAACGGTCCACTCGTTTGGAGTTTTTCTTTGCTTTAACGACCGCCATAAATTTCCTTTTTTAAGATTGAAGGAACTTCATCTGAATGCCAATCGTACCATGCCAGCGTTCGGAAAAGGCCGTCCTTAAAATCAATTTTGGGCTTAAATCCCAGAGCGGAAAGCTTTTTAATATCGGGGCAGCGGCGCGGCGTCCCGCCCTTACGCAGCGACCGGGGAACGATCACCAATTTTTTACCGTAAAAGGAAGCCACGTCTTCGGCCACGGAACGAATGCTCCGCTCTTCCCTGGTTCCGATGTGGTAAATATTCATATGGGCGCCTTTCTCGACCACTTTCATTAACCCGTCGGTAAAGTCATCAATATAAATAAAGGACCGCGTCTCAAGACCTTTTCCTTGCAGGGGGAATTTAATAACGGGCTTTTTAGAGTTTTGAGCGAGTTTCTTGGTCCTCAAAATAAATTGAGGAACCACATGCTCCCATCCCATATCGGGCCCAAACACATTGTGAGGGCGGAACACCACCGCCCGCTTAAAATATTTTCTCCCATAATTAAAAGTGACGAGCTCACACAATATTTTTCCACCCCCATAAGAATAGCGAGGATTCAATGGATCGGGAACAATCAAGGGAACAGATTCATCGGTGGGAAGAAGCGGAGGATCCTGATAGACCTCTGAACTGGAAGCGGTGATGAGTTCCGGAACATTTTTGGCGATGGCACCCCTGACCACATTCATCATTCCTCTCAGCGCCACGTCCAACACCACCTCCGGCATGGTGTAAAAATAACGCGTTCCGTTGATATAGGCCAAATGACATACGACGTCCATCCCGGTGCAAGCGGCTTTCACTTTGGCCTCGTCGCGAACATCTCCTTGAACGAACTGCACATCTTTCTTTATATCGGACAACTTCGCCTGGGCCCCGCGCCAATCATTGTCCATCACGCGAACACTGTGCCCTTCCCGCACCAACCGGCGGACCAAAGCCCGGCCTAAAAATCCAGTTCCGCCCGTGACCAAATATTTTTTACGCATGGGACGACTTTTCTCCCTTCTGAAAAAACTTTTGAATCCATAGCACTGCCACGAGCGCCATCAAGGGCATCACGGATTCTCTAAAACGAACGATGACATAAAACGGAGCGTGAATGATCCACTTATAAAAGAGAAGCCCCCCAATCGCCAACCAAGTGGGATCTTTCCAAGGCATTTTAAAAAGACCGAGAACAAAAAGCACCATAAGAGGAAGATAAGACGCCAAATAAAGCGTGTTTTCAAAAGGAGAGACCGCCGATTGCGACAGCCAGGGCCGCCAAAAATTCAACATATTGCCGGTTACATTCCGCAAGGCGCGCCCCGGATTCTCGCGAATAAAAGTCATCGCCTCCGCTTTCAAGATATCGGCTCTTTTCACTTCGTTGGGTTCATGCCGCAACCGATCAAACAATTCTGGAGGAAATAAAATATCTTCTCCGTGGAACTGATACTCCGGGTTATAAGATTTCCAAAAATTATCGCCATAATTTGTGGCGATGAGAACAAACCGTTGATGGATCCCGTAATTTCGCACCACCCAAGGCGCAAATCCAAGCGCCCACCCGATCATGATCATGCCGGCCATTTTCACACCAGAAATTTTATCCGGCATGCCCAAAACACTGGCGCCTGCCAACACCAAGAAACCCAGCGCATATTCGCCGCGGCATAAAGACGCGGTGGCCCACAACACGCCCACCGCTCCGGCCATCCAATATTTTTTTCTTTCCCAACTGAGAAAGAGCAAATGGATCGAAAAAATCATGGCATTGGTCGCGTAATTGTGAGGATTGATTCGGGAAGCCCAAAACCATTGAGGAGGATAAAGCGCCCAAACGAGAGCGGCGAGAAAAGCATATTCAACTTTGAGTAGCCGTTTGGCCAAATAGAACAATGAAACATTGGCCAAGGCGCTCATCACGACAAAAATGATTCGAATGACCCACTCTTTCTGACCAAACAAGGAATAAAAAACGATGTTGAGGAAACCCATGCCCGGCGGGAGCCACGAATATACGCGGCCGAAATCGGGGGAGGCGAGAGAAAGGCCTTCGCCGGCGAGATAATTAACGGCCATTCTCACATAGACCTGGTCCCCGTCATCATTGCGGTTTCCCCCTAACCAAGCGCCGATAAACCGCGTGACGAGAGCAATGCCTAAAATAATCCAGGGAGCCCAACGAGAAAACGCGACGAGGCGGAGTTTTTCCCTCATTCGATGGGATGACTCGCGATAGCGGAATGACTCCCCAGCGCCATATACCCAATCCCTGGAGCCAGAGCAAAGCGAGTGCCCGTGAAGGAATTCCAGAAGTCATAAATTAGTCCCGACGGTTTCATCGCTTTTGACAAATTATCAATCGGCATTGAGGCGAAAACAGGATGGTTGTTAAGAATCAAAGCCAGACTCGTTCCTGTTAAAGCGGAATTCAAGCTGTTCGTGGGACGAAGACCGAATTTCTTTATTTCCAAAGCCGGCACAACGGGATCATAACCGACAAAATCGGCCTGGGGAAAATGACGGCGAAGAGAATCAAGAACAGGACGCGCCATGGTTCCCCTCAAATCATCGGTCTCGGGCCGTCCTTTAAAAGCAATTCCCAAAAGCGCAATCTTGGGACGTTTGGAAAATCTCTTTAACCCTTTTGTGAAAGAAGCGAGAAAAGAAACTATTTCCTCCGGCTGTTTTTCATTAAGCCTTCGGGCCAAAAGTGTAATGTCGGGCGTGACGCCTCTTTCGCGGCAACCTTCCGCCAGAATGTAAGGATCCTTAATCAAACAGGGTCCTCCCACCAATCCGGGCATAGGCAAGTTGGTTCGGGGATAACCCAGTTTCCCAGCCTGGATCACTTCCATGGCGCTGATGCCCACTTTATCGCACAAGCGCGCCACCTCATTTGAAAATGAAAATGTCACGTCTCTTTGGGAATTGTCGATCAACTTGATCATTTCCGCCGTTTCCACATCATTGACGCGCACCACCGTCGGTGTGAGAAATTGAAATATCTGTCCGGCCCGGACCGCCGTGTGAATGGTTTTCCCCCCAATGATTTGGGGAAGCTGCCGGAGTTCCTCCAGCGCTTTTCCTTCCAACGTTCTTTCCGGACAAAACGCCAATTCAAAGGGAACGCCGGATTTTTTCAAGAGGGGAGCGACAATTTTAGAAGT
>CAZJOE010000296.1:0-3393 GCA_964547555.1 uncultured Elusimicrobia bacterium
TGCCGGTCGAGCCCTGTGTAGGCCACCTCTGTCGCTGAGAAAAGAGCGGCGAGGCCCAATAACACAAGAAGCATGACCAATTGGAAGGTCAGGAGACTCATGGGGTGGGCGTCCCTGAAGAGGAAACATCGTACTCATCCAAAATTTCACCGGTGATTTCCTCAAGCACATCTTCCAGGGTCACAATGCCGATCACGGTTTTATTCTGGTCCTTAACAAACCCCATGTGAACGCCGCTGGTTTTAAAATCTTGAAGTAAATCGCCGACCCGTCGGTCCGAGGGAACGTCAAAGGCTTTGCTGATAAACCGGTGGATGTTTTCCCGCCGGTCAAACAGCAAAGAAGGCATCAAATCATCAGAGTGGATGAACCCGATGATCTCGTTTTTCCATTTAACAGGCGTGCGGGTATGGCCTTCTTCCACGACCAAATCGATTACGCGTTCTCGGTCACGCACGGGACGGCCCGCCGGATCAATCTCAATAAGGTCCACTTGCGCGAGAGGGACCATAATTTGCTCGGCCCGGCGATCGTTGATGGAAAGGATCTTCTGCATCATATCCATGGATTCATCTTTGGGAACGCCGTCTTGATGGCCTTCTTCAAGCAAGGACCGCAGTTCTTCCATGCTGAACATGAGCACATGTCCAACCGGGGGGGCCTTCCATTTGGGAAAGAAAAATCCCAGCGGACCCACGATCAAATGAAGGAGAGGGGAAGAGAGCCTCCGCAGCGTCGACAAAATAGGCAACACAAACAAGCTGGTCTTTTCCGGATTCGTGCGGGCGAAAAATTTAGGGACCATTTCACCAATGATCACGAGCAGCCCCGTTCCTATAAACCAGGAAAAAACTTCCAACATGGTTTGAGAAACTTCAGGAATAATTTTCACGATGAACACCGTCAGAAGAGAGGCAAAAATAACATTCACAAACGTGTTGCCGACCAAAATGAGCGTCAAGAGTTCATGAGGTTTGATAAGCCAGCCTTGAAGCGCCACCGCCACGCGCGGGGTGCGCAAAACGAGCGCTTTGGCTTTTTGAGGGGACAAGGAAATCAGCGCGGTTTCGGCGGCGGAAAAAAACATGGAGGCCACCAAAAGAAGGATGAGTAAGATAAATGTCAAAAGAATCATCGGAAGGGGAGGAGCCGGTTAACCAAACGTTCCTGTTTATTCCACATGATTTTCTTGAGTCCGGCTTTATGATCGGCGTATCCCACAACATGCAAAAGCCCGTGAACCACCAAGCGCACGAGTTCTCTGGCGGGGGGTTCGTTAAAGCGGCGCGCGTTGTCACGAGCGACCGGGACCGAAATAAAAACATCGGCGCCTTCTTTATATCCAAACGCAATCACGTCCGTTTCGCCTTTCTCACCCAAGAATTGCCGGTTGAGCTTACGAATATGGGGATTATCAACAAAGACAATGTTGATCTCTCCAGAAAGTTTTGCCTTTTCAGAGGATAACACGGTCCGGACAATTTTAATTAACAAGGCCCTCGAAGGAAGCGACAAAGACGGCAACCGGCCTTGGCGGGATGGAGAGACGATCAATCGGGGGGAGATAACACGTCCTCTGGATCTTTTTTAGACGAGGCCAGCGCTTCCGGATAAGGGATGCGGGCATGGTGCACGGACTGGAGCGTCATGATGAACCGCTCCGCGATGGCGTGAATGTCTTTTAAGGTCAACGGCGTTTCATCAAGCTGTTCATCAAATAACTTCTTGTTGATGATTTTATAGACCAAATCTTTGTAACGCTGATGATTGGGTTCTTCAATGGTCCGCGCCGCCGCTTCCACGGAATCGGCCAACATCACGATGGCCGTTTCTTTGGATTGAGGGCGGGGACCCGGATAACGGTAAGTTTCGGCGCTCACTTCTTCTTTTTCAAACTCTTCTTCATTGGCTTCCTGCTTAAGTGCTTTTTGATAAAAATATTCGATTTTGGACGTGCCGTGATGCTGGGGAATAAAATCAATGACTTGCTGGTCCAATTTATATTCATGGCCCAGCGCGACGCCTTCTTTTACATGGGAGGTGATGATCAGGCGTGAAAGCGAAGGGCTGACCTGATCGTGCGGGTTCCCAATGGTCCCTTGGTTTTCAATAAAATATTCGGCCTTCACCATTTTCCCAATGTCATGAAAATAAGCGCCGACGCGACACAAAAGACTGTTGGCCTTGATCGCCGTGGCCGCGTCTTCCGCCAAAGACGCGACAATCAACGAATGGTGATACGTTCCCGGCGCTTCCAAACTCATTTGACGCAGCAACGGATGATTGACATCGCAGAGTTCCAACAGACGAAGATTGGAGATTCGGGAGAAAAAACCTTCCAAGTAAGGCAGCACCCCCAACGCCAAAATCGCCGTCACATTGCCGCTGATGAAAGCGGAAATCATCGGGATCCAAACATCTTTAAATTTCCACTGATGGATGACCGATAAAAAGGCGACCATTAAAAATTGAATGAGTCCCACAAAGAACCCGGCGCGGACCACGTGATGGGCTGTCCGCGCTTTGTGTCCCAGCGCCACCGCCGTCACCGATCCCACGCTTCCCACCAAAGCCAATTCCAGCGAGTAATTGTTCATGAGTCCATAGAGCATCGGAACAATAAAGGAAATCACGATGGCCAATCGCGGAGATAGAAGAAGCGCCGTCAACAGCGCCGCCAAACTAATCGGCGTGAGATAAGGCGACAAGAAACTAAACCGCAAAGAGTAAACGGCGAAGAGTTTAATGAAAAGGAAGGTCGTAAAAAATATAACCGCCAACAGCGTCATGGCTTCGTCGTTTTTCGAAAGCAAGGGATGATCTTTCGACAGGTATAAAGAAAACAATGTCACGAGAATGATAACGAAAATAGCATAGGAAAGTATTTGAACGGCGGTCAGTTCAACCCCGATGCACATCGTGAGGAAAATAAAAACGGCGGAGGTGATTCCCACCACCAGCGGCGGGAAATGATATTCGATCTTATACCAGGCCTTGCGCAGGGTCCGAGGCGTTTTTAACTCATCCCGGTTTAGCGTGTCCAACCATTTGGTGAGCAGGTTTTTTACAAAATTGGCGAAAACCTTTTTAAACACGGCGGTTAACTCAACTCCCCTTTCTCAAGGGCGTCATAAGCCTGAAGAATTTTTTGCACCAACCGGTGGCGGACGATGTCTTCGCCTTGGAAGCGGATGAATTCAATTCCGTCCACATCTTTCAAAAGATCTTCAATTTTTAAAAGTCCCGACCGTTTTTTATTTTCCAAATCGATCTGCGTGAGGTCGCCGTTAATAATCACTTTCGAATTTTGTCCCATGCGGGTTAAAAACATTTTCATTTGTTCAGGCGTGGTGTTTTGCGCTTCGTCCAAAATAATCAAGGCGTCGTCCAACG
>CAZJOE010000297.1:0-3384 GCA_964547555.1 uncultured Elusimicrobia bacterium
CGTCGTCGCCGCCGTGGATGACGGCGTCATTTATTTAAACGCCGGTCAAGAATCGGGTTTGTTGGTCGGCCAAAAATTAAAAGTTTTCTCACAAGGTAAAGAAATTAAAGACCCCACCACAGGTCTCGTTCTTGGGCGAACCGAAAAAGAGGTTGGAACTCTTAAACTCGCCTCTTACTTTGGCGACAATGGTTCGGTCGCCAATGTTTTATCGGGATCCCTTCCCGCCGCCGGTTACCTTTGCCGCCTGGCTGAATAAATTTGGACGTTCTTCTTATTCACGGCTACAACGTCACGTCTACCAAGACGTACGGGGTTTTGCCTCGGCGTTTGAAGCGCGCTGGCCATACCATCAAAGATGTTTATCTGGGCAAATACGTCACGCTTGATAATGACATCACCCTTCCCGATCTCACCAAAGCTTTTCAATCAGCGTTAAAAGATCTTTACGGACCCAAACTTAAATCCGCGAAGTTCGCCTGCATAACCCATTCAACCGGCGGATTGGTTTTGCGAGGATGGATCACCGCTCATCATCAGAACAAAATGAGCGCGTGTCCTGTGTCCCACCTAATAATGTTGGCCCCGCCCAATCACGGCTCGCGTCTTTCTTCTCTCGGTAAATCACGTCTAAGCCGGTTGCGCAGTTTGGCCGGAGTGGAACCAGGGCTTAAAATTCTAGACGCGCTCGATTTGGGAAGCGGTTTCCAGTGGAAAGTAAATTCTTCCTGGCTTGAAAATCAAACTCACTCCGCTTCTCATTTTTATCCCTTGGTTATCACGGGCCAATGGATCGACAAAAAAGTTTGGGATGTGATCGTGCCCGCCACTTACGAACGGGGATCGGACGGTGTCGTCCGCGCCGCTTCAGCCAATGTCAACTTGAAAAAGTTTTCAACTTTTCCGGATGGAAAGATAAAAGAAGCAACGATGGAAGGGACCGGCTATCTTATCACCCCTCGCACCTCGCATGCGGATGAGGACGGAATCATGGGAAGCATTCCGGAGAAGGGAGATCATCCGGTGTTAACGGCGATCTTAAAAACCTTGGCCGTTCGGTCTCGCGCGCATTACAAAGCCGTGGTCAAGGATTTTAAAGCCCAGACAGAAGCGGTTCAACAAATCGAAAAATATTATGACGGTTCCAAATTGGACCGCTATTCTCAATTGGTTTTAAGAATCACCGACAATGCCGGCAACAACATCACCGATTATGCGGTGGAGCTTTTGGATTATGAAAGGATGTCTCACCGGTTCCCGACGGGATTTATGGGAGGCAGCGCCCGCTGCGCGTCCAGCCCTCATCATTTCGTTTTCTATTTAAATTACGACCAAATTTCCCAAGTGGTCGGCGGCCGCGTGGGGTTCCGGGTCCAATCGGTGCCCCAGTCGCCCCTGGTCGCCTATGAAGATTTTTATTTCGAGGGCCCCGCTTCGGAAGTCTCCAATTTCCTCACTCCGAATCAAACCACTTATGTCGATGTGGTCCTAAAGCGCAAACTCAACAAAAAAGTCTTCCACCTCACCCCAAACCTCTCCTACCAAAAAATAGACCGCCACCCCGGCCCGGATTGGATTGAATAGAAGTTATTTTCAGATTCTTTGAATTTATGATTTGGGAAGTTTTATCTTGAGGCGATCATCAAGGGTGGCAAGTAAACCGATGTGTTTGTAGCTAAGTATCCAATTTTCATTTTCCTCAAATGATTCATTCCCACCGTAGATGATGGCAGCTTTTTTGCAAGCAGGGTTAATTTTTCTATAAAAATTGAGATTGTTAAAAAAATCGGAAGCAATCGTTTCTCCTGATTTAATTTCAATAGGGAGAAGCACAGTTCCAAAATCCATAATCACGTCTAATTCATGGCCCGTGTTATCCCGCCAATAGAAGAGATTGGGCTGCTTCAGGTTGTTGGTTCGCTGTTTTAATAACTCTGAAATAACAAAAGTTTCAAAAAGAGCGCCTCGGGCCGGATGTTGAGCAAGAAAGCGGACATTGTCAATATTCATGAGATAACAAGCCAATGCGGTATCAAGAAAGTATAGCTTGGGGGCTTTTATGAGGCGTTTGTTAAAATTTTTAAAGTGAGGTTGAAGTAGAAAAACGATATAGCTGGTCTTCAATACGGAAGCCCACTGGCTTGCCGTGAGGTGGTTGATTCCCGCTTCAGCAGCGATACTTGAAAAATTAAGAATCTGGCCTGTCCTGTTCGCGCATAGCTTTAGAAACAATTGGAATTTGGAAAGATTTTGAACATGAATTAGATTTCTAGCGTCACGCTCCACATAGGTGGTGTTATAAGAGGCCATTGCTTCAGTTGGATTGAGTTTTTTGTCGAAAATCCTGGGATAAAAACCATGATAAAGAAGCGAATCAATGGAAACATTTTGGACATTTGAATAAGCCTCTTCCAGCGAAAATGGTAAGAGCGTGATGAGGGCTGTTCTTCCCGCAAGAGATTGAGAGATATTTGAAAGAAGTTCGAATTGAGCGCTGCCCGTGAGAATAAATTGCCCCGGTTTATCCTTGGCATCCACATGGGTTTGAAGGTAGGAAAATAGATCGGGCACTCTTTGAATTTCATCGATAATGGCTCCATTCGAAAATCGGTTTAAAAACCCTCTCGGATCTTTTTGCGCCCGGTCTCGCACATCCAAGTCTTCTAATGAGACATAAGCTTTTTTAGGAAACAAAGCTTTACAGAGAGTCGTTTTTCCTGATTGGCGGGGGCCGGTTATGGTGATGATTGGATATTTCTTTGAAAGTTTTAAAACATGGGGCGAGATATGCCTGGGAATCATTCTGGGATTTTACACTTTGTTGTTTTAATTAACAATCTGTAAATTAAGGAAGAGGGGCTTTTTCACCCTCAGGGAAACCCCCATGATTTAGAACCCTTTTACAGAGCGGTTTTTACAAGTTGGTTACAGGTTCTTAAGGGGAATTTAAGCACGGATTCTTAAAATATCCGGATGCTTTTATTTAGAAAACTCACCTCACTTTTTTTGAGCATTTTTCTGTTTTTGACGAACTCCCTTTTGGTTCATTCGTTTGAGGCCAATCTGTGGGCTGAGCGGCAAAAAATAGGAAAGATCCTGCCCGTCACCCCGGCGAAAGTTCGCCTCGGCGAATCCGTCCTAGGGCGGACCATTAAAACCTGGATTCCGGCTTTCGCCGGAATGACGAATCGCACTGTCTTGCACGTTCAAGACGTGCATATGAACCAAGAAGCGCAGGTGGCGATTGCTGAGATGCTTTCGGGTTTAAGTCAAACGCGTAAAATCGACCTGGTCGCCTTGGAAGGCGAAAGCCAACCGCTTGATTTATCGGCCTTTAAAAAATTTACCGATCAAGAAGCCGTAAAAAACGCCGCCGATTATTTG
>CAZJOE010000298.1:0-3373 GCA_964547555.1 uncultured Elusimicrobia bacterium
AACAAGACATCATTCACAGTTTTAACTTGGCATCCCAAGATGTGGGAAGAGGTCATCGGTTTACGTTACAGGATGGTAGTGAAATCCCGGTTTGGATCCATTCCCATCCGGATGGCAAGATAGAACTGGAGTTTTTATGGGAAGCAAAACATGAAATTATTGGAAAATTAAGCATTGATATATCCGATGAGGACCCTGTATGGAATTTTCTTCCTGACGCCACTGATCCTGAAGCGCTGAGAATGTTGGCGAAATTTTTAGATAAATATTTGCGGCTTCCCAGTTTAGATAAGTGGGCCCCTCAAACCGAAGAATTGGATTCTCTTGTTCGTGAGTTGAATGCCAAGGCGCAGAGGCAAAGTCCGAAGCCAAGCGTGGTGACCTTGCTTGGAGGGCTTCTTATCACCGCGGCAGCATTGAAGTTGGGAGGGAGTGGAAGCCATGAGATAGCGTGGGGTGCTATTGGTTTTGTGTCCACGGTCCCTGGAATGGGACTTTTAAATTTCGTGAAAGGGTATATTTACCGAATTAAATTATCCCGCCAGGCCGTGCAAGGCGAACAAAAATTAACTGAATGGGAGTTGAGCGGTTCTCAAGGAAGTCCGCTCAGTGCATTGTTGACACGGGGTCGTCCGATACAAATTCTAAGTGAGATCCGTAGTGAGGACGTAGAAGTAGCAGTGGACGCGCATGTACGCCTTATTTCTTCTTTCCGCATAAGGTCACTTCGACGCCGCGCCACAACATTTCTTTTTGATGCCATTCCATTAATGAATGCAGCGCAAGCCCAGGGAACGTCCCAGTTTGAACAAGCGTTGGAATCGACCCTTGAGAAAAATATCAAGGGGGTGATGACGGTCCACCTAGGAGAATTGGGAACTTACACCATTCCCCGAGATCTTCAGACTTTAAATATAGCTCTCAATAAATATGCTGAACGCTTAAAAAACAACAATTTGAAAATTGTGGTCGTCGCCCATACGACGGATGCGAACACATTGAGCAGTATTGTTAAGACCACCCAGGCGTTGAAGTTGCGTTTGATTCAAGTGGTAGAGACCATGAAAGATATCAAGAACCCGGACCTCTATAGTTACGAGAAAATTCTTGCGGCCCCAGGTACCTTTAACGATGAAGCCATCCAGGCTATTTTGTCTGGCCAGCCCGGTTATCAGCTTGTGACTATTTCCAATGCGCCTTATCTTTACACGGCGAATAAAAATATTCGCGCCGCGTGGACGATTATTGCTGCTATTGGAGATATGTGGGTTTCTTTCCGATCAAGCGCGCTTTCCAACATTCTTGACGCCGCGACTGCAGCAGCCAAAGCCGCATAACCTCTTTTAAGGTCTGTTGGCAGTTGAGATGGGTTGCGGCGGGGGTATAAGGTTGTGAGCCCGGGCGAACCAATACACGAATAAATAATCGGTTGGTGGATATTCTTTAAAATTGTCATCTCCGTATAACCGTCGGGCGTTTCTTTGCCATAAAAAAGAGTCCTTCGGCCGGTGGGACACCGGCAGTGGTTCCCGTGAATATTTTTTATCCGACCCGCCTCCCACGCTTTCACCGATTTGAGACCCATAGGCCCGCCAATAATCTCTTCCGAATCCTCGCCGTTCTTCTGGATACAAATCCAAGTCCCGCATCAGGAGGCTTGTATTTTCTTTTAAGTCCAGGCTGGCTGCCGCCAGGACCATCATCAAGGGATTATCGTCGTTGCGGTAGAGTTCCCAAGTTCGCGCCATGATTGTTTTGTAGCTCTCTTTCACCGACGGGTTTTTTTCCATCCGGATGAGATTGTGAAGCGCGAGGGTGCTTAAGTATCCCTTGCGAGCTTTTCCCGCCGCGGCGTTTCCCGCTGTCAGCGCGATAATTTCTTCATCCACCCCACTCCAATCCACCGCTGTCTGGAGCAGCGCGTCTTGAGTATAAAGATTGGATTTATAGTATTCGATAAATTGATCTTTTTTTGAAAGCTCATAGGCGGATCTCACCATGTGAAGGGAGATAAGCGCGTTTGAGGCGAGCACTTTTAAGTCTGAGATTCGTTCAAACCGGCCGCCTCTTTTTTTTTGGGGAAGTTTTTCCAGTATTCGAGTGAGAAGGCGTTCCAGCTTCTTTCCCGGAAAATCTTTGTAGTTGGTCCGGATGGGAAATAAATCCTGCCGGTATTGTTCTCTTAAGATATCACGCACGCGCACCATCAGGTTAATGACCCCGTTTAAAGTGGGAACAGTTAATTGATAAAGCCGGTCCGCGTCTTTTCTTTTCAACGCTTTCAATATTTCCTGGGATCCCGGCCAAAGGTCGCCAAAGGGAATATACGTTTCCGCTGTTTTCAGATTTTTTTGGAAGGACCGATGATCATCTTTGTCGGCCAATAACTTATTAATTCCCGTCTGAACTTCATCTTCGGTGAAATAGGGCGCCAAAGAAACTAGCTCATGGGTTCCTTCCCGAAAGGTCAAACCTTCAATTAAAAACCGATTTCCGATTTTTTCCAAATCTTGGGCCATCTGTTTTTTTAAAGATTTATTCTCAATATGAGGAGCGGCCATCGCATAAGCGAGAAAAAGGGCGGTGTAAGGGTCCTTGCTGGCTGTTTTTGAAAGAGGGTTTCCTTCTTCGTCAACAAAGCGGGTGAGAAGCGGGCGGTCAAAGGTCCCTTTAATGGCGCTGTGCAGCGTCTCAAGTGAATTTTCCAAGGCTTGGAGGGTCAATGGATCTTGGGTAACGGAATACTTCCACGCGAGCGACGCCGCGTACCATCCCGTGTAGGTGGTGGCATCGCCTATTTCATCGGAGGTTCCATCTATTCTTCGAGATACAACGAACCCGTTTTCAAGAAACTTGGTTTCCAAAAGGTTTCCCAGGCGTTGGGCCTTCTCCTCCAACGTGGCGGGATTTATTTCCGGGAATTTTATGATCTCTATTTTTTCAATTTCACCATTGGCCATGCCATCCCAATAAATGCGCGGCTCTAAAACATGGCCTTCTCTATTTTCCATGCTGAAGTCCATCCATCTCACTTCAAATTTATTGGGTCCTGAAAAGTCCGACATTTGAAGGTCGCGACTCATCAACCGTTCCTTGACCGTCAGGTCCCATAGCTCCAACCTAAAAACGTTGTAGGTTTTATTGAGGAGGCCTTTGTTGGGATAATTTCCGCGCCGCAAATGATAGGAAACGCGATAGGCCCCTCGCTCCAAAAGCAGCGGTTCGCGTAAAGTGGATAAAATATACCCCGGACGGTCTTTTCGGTAATCCACTTCCCATCCATGCCCGCCCTGTTTGCCGACTTGATGTTCGAAATCTTCATAGGCTTTCAGCGTTCGGAGGGTGGTTTGAGGGGGAGGGGGTAAAATAAACG
>CAZJOE010000299.1:0-3346 GCA_964547555.1 uncultured Elusimicrobia bacterium
CGGTGGTTGTCCCGTCGCCGGCGATGTCGTTGGTCTTTGAGGAAACTTCGCGGATCAACTGGGCGCCCATGTTTTCAAAGGGGTCTTCCAGCTCGATGTCTTTCGCCACGGTCACGCCGTCGTTGGTGACGGTGGGCGATCCAAATTTCTTGTCCAAAACGACATATCGTCCTTTGGGGCCGAGTGTCGCCTTTACCGCGTCGGCCAATTTGTCGACGCCTGCTTTGAGGGCTCTGCGCGCCTCATCTCCATATTTAATTTGCTTTGCCATGATATTTTTCTCCTGTTTCTAAACTATTTCGAGAAAGTCCCAAGGATGTCTTCTTGGGTCAAAATCAAATAGTCGTTATCGTCGATTTTAATTTCAGTTCCGGAATATTTTCCGTAAAGAATGGTGTCGCCTTTTTTGTAATCAACCGGCAATTCTTTTCCTTCGTCGGTCAATTTGCTCTTTCCAATCGAGACAATGGTCCCCTGTTGAGGCTTTTCTTTGGCGGTTTCGGGAATGATCAGTCCGCTTTTTCTGGATTCATCTTTCTCAATCGGCTTCACCAAAACGCGGTCGCGGCCGGGTACGAAATTCACTTCTGTTGACACTGCAGTTGCCATAACTAGCACCTCCGTAAATAGATTGCTAAAAATTCGGCCTTAAAAAAACCATCCGTATTAAGTCACAGTTTCCGACGGATGGTTGCGGCCAGAGTGAGGATTTTAGGACATCCCTTCCTTTTCTGTCAAGCTATATCTCAGAGTGATAAGTTTGATTTTATGAACTCCGGGTCCTTTCTCCAGTTCTTATGGATCTTCACATTGAGTTCTAAAAATATAGGACGTCCCAATCTCTCTTCGATCTCTTCGCGGGCTCCTTGCCCAATCTGCTTAATAGATCTCCCCTTCTCGCCAATAAGGATTCGCTTCTGCCCTTCAGTTTCAACATAAATGATCGCCTTAATAAGGTCCTTATGACCCTCTTTTTCCACAAACTCGTCAATAACCACGGCGGCGGCGTGGGGCACCTCTTCCTTAAAAAGACCAAAAATCCGTTCCCGAATCAGCTCGGTCACATAAAACCGCTCCCATCGGTCGGTAATTTGGTCGGTTGGAAAATAAGGAGGCGACGGCGGCATCAGCCCTTTCAAATGATCAATTAATTCCGGCACACCGGATCCGTTTTTTGCGGCCAATCTAATAAAGGGAAGCTTTTCAAACCCAGCCGGCAAGGTGGCCCGAACTTCTTCTGAAATTTCTTTGGTGACGGTGTCGACTTTATTAATGGCAACAATCAAAGGTTTATTAGAACGCAAAAGGGTTTCACCGAAAGCCTTTTGTTCTTCCTCAAGCGGCTTGGGGTCGATCAACCAGACAACAGCATCCGCGTCATCATATAAGGAGCGCATGATGGATTTCTTCATGAAAGTTTGGAGGGTATCGTTGGGTTTAAGCCATCCCGGGGTATCCAAGAAAACCAGTTGGCTCTTATCTGAATTCAAAATACCGGCGATGGATTCACGGGTCGTTTGCGCTTTGGGCGTGACAATAGAAAGTTTGAAGCCGAGAATGGAGTTTAAGAGCGTGGATTTCCCCACATTGGGCCATCCGATGATGGCCACATACCCGCTTTTGAAGTCCTTAAAGAACTTATCGAACGGAGAGGCTTGGGGTGAGGGCGAGGTCAAGGTAATTGGAAAAAATCCGCCGCGCGTGAGATTCCAATTCTCCAAAGGCGCTGGCGGTTTCGTTTAAAATAGCGTCCGCTTTTTCTCCGGCGGATTTGATGTCGTTGATTCCATCAGAGGAATGAGTCCAAGAAGTGACCATGCTGGTCGTGACTTCCAAATGAAACTGAAGACCGTAAGTCGTCGCGCCCCACCGGTAAGCCTGGTTTTCGCACCGACTGGACCGAGCCAAATGAACCGCCCCCTGTGGCAAATCAAACGTATCTCCATGCCAGTGAAGGACCTTTAAGGACCGCGGACTGGAAGAAAAAACAGGATCGGCGGCGGCATTTTCAGTGAACTCGATCGAATGCCATCCCACTTCTTTATGTTTGTTGGGATAAACGTTGGACCCCAAAGCTTTCGCGATAAGTTGCGCGCCCAAACAAATTCCCAAAACGGGTTTGGATTCGGAGATCATTTTTTCGATGAGGCGGACCTCTTCAAACAAGAAAGGATATTTGTCGATCTCATCGACATTCATCGGACCGCCCATGACAATAAGTCCTTGCAAATGATGGGTGTCGCGGGGAAGGCCGTCTCCGGTAAAAAGATGGGTTTCACGGTAGGGTAGTTTTTTTTCTTTCAACAAATCTCCGAGGAGACCCATTGTTTCCGTTTTGCTATGGTAGAGGGCGTAAATCACGGGCGAATCTTACCACTTTGAGACAGCAAAGGTATTTGATACTTTCTCATCCGTGAACCCAACCACTCCCATCGACATTGACCCGAAAGAATATGTTCAGACGCTTGAGTTTCTTAAGCTAATAGATTTTCTCAAAGGCGTTCCCGAAGAAAATCTAAAGAGTCTTCTTTTCTCTCTTCAAAAACAAACCATTCCCGCTTTAAAAACCATTATCCGGCAAGGTGAAATCGGCAACTCGCTTTATTTTATTCGCCATGGAAAGGTTTCGATTACCACCAAAGCGAAAGGCGGGCATATCCATTTGGCCGAGCTGACCATCGCCCACTATTTTGGAGAAATTTCCCTTCTTCGGCCCACTTCGGCCACCGCCACCGTGACCGCCGGAGATGAAGGAGTTGAGGTTCTAATCCTTTCCAATGATGCGATGACCCAATTGTCTAAAAAGTTTGCCGATATTCAAGAGCGCGTCAAAGGTGTGATCGATTCCCGCCTCGCAGCCAAGAAAAAAGCCAAAGACGCCGAAGAAAACCCCGAGGCTTAGATACAAAAAATAATAAATGGCCCTTGATTATGGGGCGATTTTGCGTTACTTTTTGTTTAAATGTCCAAAAAATCACCTTTTCTAGTTGAAGTAGGTTTGGGCCTGCTTTTGACCGGTTTTATGGCCTGGTGTTATTACACCCGGTCTCCTCTCACAGAAGCCATCAGTCTTAAAACGTATGACACTCTTTCCTCGTTTAGAAAAATAAAACCGAATACGGGGGATATCCGGATCGTTGAGATTGATGAAAACTCCACACAAAATTTAGGACGATGGCCCTGGCCTCGCGCCTTGCAAGCCCAATTGGTTGATGAAATCGTCGCCGGCGGAGCCAAAGTCATCGGTCTTAACATGCTCTACACCGATCCGGATCAGAATCAAGGTCTCGAAGAAACCACCGAACTTGAGAAAAAATTTAAAGGGTTGATGACAACGAACAAATCG
>CAZJOE010000300.1:0-3334 GCA_964547555.1 uncultured Elusimicrobia bacterium
CATGGAAAACGAAAAGCAAACGACGCTCGCGAAAAAAGCCGAGAAAGAAGCGCGTTTGGAAAAAGCACGCCTTGAGAAAGAACGAGCAGAAGAAGCACGAGTGGCGCAGATACGGCGTGAAGAGCAAAAAGTAAAAATGGCCGCTGCTAAAGAAGCCAAAGAAAAAGAAAAATTGGAAAAAGCCCGTCTAGAAGAGGCGCGACTGGAAGAGAAACGGATAAAAGAGAGAGAGGTCCAAATTGCGGCGGCCAAAGCGGCTGAAGAAAAAGCCATGCGGGAACAAACCCGTTTGGCTGAAGCAAAAAAAGAGGAAGAGCTTTTGGCCAAGCGCGCGAAGTATGAAGAAGAAATGAGAGCCAAGCAAGAAGCGGAGCGTTTGGCCCGGGAAGAATCGCAACGGAAGCTTAAAGGCCAAACGCAAGAATATGCTCGAAAAGAAAATTTAGATGACATCATTCCCCAAGGTTTTGATCCCGACGCGGCGGCGGCTCTTCCCACCAGCAAAGTTAATTTAAAAAATGAAGAGATTCCTCTCGCCGAAAGAGCGGATATGGAGCTGGAGCAACCTTTTAAAGAACCAAAAAATTTGAGTCCAACGGCGAAAAAACCGGTGGATATCGTGACGGTTCAAACCCCGGGTTCGGCCCCCACCACGCCGGCGGCTTCCAAACTTTCTTCATTTGAAAAAATGGCCAACCGGATCGCGGCGCCCGTTAAAGTGGCGCGCTTGCCGACGGAAGCGGAGATCGATCAAGAGTTGGCCCGCCGTCAATCCATCAAGAAAAAAGCGCCGGTGACGCCCGGGCAGATGGTGGCCATTGAAAGTCTTTTTGAAGTGAAGAACCAAGATGTTCCATTGTACGTCAATCCCGGGTACACAAAACTGACCGGCGTTATTCTTCCCATCGGATCCAAAGGGCAAACCGCTTTTAAGGTGGTCGTGGGAGAGGACGAGTGGTACCAAGTCAAATCAAAAAAAGACACGGGATGGGCGAACGCGTCCCTCTTGACCGTTTATGATATCCCGGCCGCCGTTCCTCAACCGATTAAAGTGGCCGCGCCTGTTCCCGCCACGGGCTTGGCCATTGGAAAAACGCCGCCCAAACCTTCCTCCATTGCTCAAGAAACCACTTACTTTGAACCGGTGATGCAAGGCATTATCGCCTTGAAGGAACCCTCGGACAAAGCGGAACAAGTTGGAAAACTGGAAGAAGGCGTGCCGTATTTGGCCACCAAATCGCAGCGGATCGGCACGGATCGATGGTTCTTCCTGCAAATTAATTCGAACACCAGTGGATGGGTACATGGGACAGACCTTCAATTGGCCGGCGAAATTCTTCCCCCTCCTGAGGAAATAACGGATGACACGCCGCTTAAACCGGGCGAGAAGTATGTCGTGGCCATTGATGACGGGGTCCCTGTGTATGGGAAGCCGTCCATCGCCAGTAAAAAAATGAGAACCATCAATGCCAATGAAACTTATAAGGTCCTTGAATATGATGAGAGCGGGGGCGAGTGGTATAAGCTGCGGTTATCGGATAAGCGCGAGGGATGGGTCCAATCGATGTTTATGAAAGCTAAGAAATAACCGGCGTGACGTCTTTGGCCGGCATCCAGCCTTTGAGACCCTGTTGCGGCACTCCCACCTGAGACCATTCCGGTCTTCTATCTAGAATAACAACCTTGCTTCCTTCAGGAATTGTAAATCCCACGGCATATTCCAGTCCCGGGCCGTTTCTTACTTCTCCCGGAGGAGAAACGACAATGGCCCAGGGTTTGTGCGCGGCCATCAAGCGGGCCCCAAACCAGGTCCCTCCGAGGACAAGGAAAATTCCTGTCGTCCAAAGAATCGGAATGGACCATGTTTCTATTTCAGGTCCTTTTATGAATTCGAGGCCCAAGACCACGAAGAAAATCCAACACAGAAGAAGCGTGAAGAAAGCCAATTCTTTATCCGTAAAGTAAAAAATTATTTTCTGGAAGACATCGGCTTCTTCATCTTTTAAATGCGAACGCGCCAAAGACAAGTTAAAAAGAATATCCGGGTCCCTCGGCGCCAAACGAAGGGCCCGTTCATACCAGAGGACCGCGTCTCCTCTTTCCCCTTTTTTGTACGAAGCATTTCCGAGATTGTAATAGAGAGAAGGGCTTTCAAAACCTTGTTGAACCAGGGAAAGATATCCGTCGTGGGCTTTGTCGAATTCTCCCTGTTCATAAGCTTGATTGGATTCCAATAAGGGGTCTTGAAGTGAATCGGCTTGTATCAAAGGGGCCGAGAGAAGCAAGAAGACCGGTAAGATGAATTTGAAATTTTTCATAGCGATTTGTCGAGGAGAACGAGAACTTCCTCCGCCTTCTGTAAACTTTTTTGTTTTTCCTCAAGAGTGAAATTGGTAATTCCAAATCGGGCCATGTCTGTTTCATCCCAAAGTTTTCTGCCCCCGGCCCTTAAATTTTCTTCGATTTTATTTTTGGTCAGCTTGTCTTCAATCTCTTGCCAAATCGCTCCGGAAGCAGACACGCCTAACTTATCCGCTAAATACCCGACCAAGGCGGAATTGAGTCTTCCGTAGAATAAATTGGCGTCGTCCGATGTAATAAATTTCCCCGCCTGTTTTAATTCCTTACGAGCGTTTCTAAGCGCATCCTTGGACCGGTAGAACCCCGCCCTCTGCGAACGCCGTTTCGTTTGAAAGGCTGCGAGCAGAGTTCCCAGGGCGAAAAAAGGCGGCACTAACAGAGCAATCCAAAACGCGGGACTTGACGAAAGGGGCGATTTTTTAGACCAGATTTTTGAACTTTTAATAAACCGGATATCCTTTTCCACCACGCGGATTCCTTCCTCCGGTTGATTGGAAGAAGCAACGGACGGTAAGTCCGGGTTCGCGCTCGTGAGAGATCCCGGTTTAACTTGAAAATGAATGGGAGCGGTTTGGTCCGTCATATATTCATGTTGTTCGGGATTAAAGTATGAAAAAGAAAGAGACGGAATGGTCACAGATCCCGAGACTTGAGGGATAAGGAGAACTTTAAACTCTTTGGACCCATAAAGAAACTTTCCTTCATTGTTAACCTTTGTCTCGGTAATGGTTTCATATCGCCGAAAACTTTTCATATCGGGGAGGGCGGGTTCCCGCAGGGCTTTAATATTTCCGATTCCTTCCAGTTTAACGATCACGTTAAAAGGTTTTCCCACTTCCGCTTCCGTGGTGTCGGTTTTAGCGGTGATTTTAAATCGCCCGATGGCCCCGGTAAATCCATTCGGTTTGGTTTTGGGTAACGCGCGCACTTGAATGGAAATCGCTCGGGTCGTGAGCTTGGCCATTTGACCCTG
>CAZJOE010000301.1:0-3329 GCA_964547555.1 uncultured Elusimicrobia bacterium
AACCCACGACCTCACCCACCCCAAGGGTGCGCGCTACCACTACGCTACGCTCCGGAAATATTGATTATCAGTTATTTTAGAAGAGAAAAAAGAAATTTTTTCGATTTTCCCCCTCAACGTAACCCTTACGTATACACAACAAAACCGATTGTACGATTCCTTAACAATTAATTCCAGTTGAAACTGTGTAACTTTCATTGGAGCGCGCCCATCGAGCGGGTGCACTTCAAACGTAACAAAAACGGGAGAGCGTTGCATATGCATTGAGTAGTGACTGAGTAAGGCTTATCGATTCGATCTCCTTGGTGTTTATTTTTTCATTCAAGTACAAACCGGTTTTTTAGATAAACTCCATTTCAAAATCTTTATGATCCAAAACAAAAAAGAATATCAAGAAGCTTTGAAGCGAGTTCGAGAATATAAAGAAGTCATCAAAGCACAAGAGAACAAGATGTCCACAGACGAAAGAAACGGGTACCACGGAATCTCTATTGACCGCGCACAAAAGATCATGAATCTTTTTCACGTCCGGTTTGGTTTCTGGAATCTTTTCAGAAGAGGCTCAAAAGTCGCTCCCACTTCCGTTAGAATTTTATTTTTGGGTATTCCCCAACTTAAGTAAGTTGATTCCAACATTTTAAATCCGCGGCTAGTGGGTTTTTTAAGCAATCCCTTCATTATTTTCAGAAACTCTTTGAAAGATGAATCTTTCTCAAAAGGCTGCAACTCTCCAATGATTTCATCCGGATCTGGTGAATAGCGAAGAACAAAAGCAATGCTCGCAAGATCTTTGTCGATTTTCTTGGCGTCTGTTCGATGTTGAATGAGAAGACCCTTGACCACAATAAATGCGGAGGAAGACGCGATCTGGACATTCAATACGTTCCCTTTGTATTCGATCTCTTGACGGAGAGGTGGCATTTTGAGAGCAAAGGCCACTTCATCTACCGAATCACAAGCCACATAGGGAACCATGCGCGGTATTTGGCCCTTTGGAAGAACATTGGGTGACGTGACAAATTCGATGGGCACGGAAAATTTTCCTTCAACATAATTGAATTGAGTCCGGTTATCGTCGTCAATATCAATTTTTTTCGGAACCAAATTGGCTTTAATTAATTTTGCGTAAACGGGTTCTGAAAATCGGTCAGGGGTCATATTCTTGACGGCAAAATCGATATCATGCGTCTTTGGGAATGGGATCGCGCGTTTCCAAACATATTGCGCGTAAAGGTACGGACACCATCCTCCCACAATAATCAAATTGTTCAAGTTCTCTTGGCCAAGAGCCAGAAGAGTTTCGTGGAAGGCTTTTTCAAATTGATCCATAAAATTTATTGCCCGCGTCCAATCAGTGGAGTTCCCTTTTGCTCAAGTTGCGATTTAAGCCATTCAGCTTGATCAGCACCGGTCATTGGGAAATTCACAAGATCTAAATACAGCTGCAAATCAGAAACCACGGGTTGATCATCGATAATCCTTGCATCGCGAAAAACCGAACTTTTATAAAAGGGAAGAGCGACACAAATATTTCCACTTCCTCTGGGATATTTTAAATCAAAGTGCGTCTCAATATCGCGGAGGGCCTTGTCGACCTCATCACGTTCGACCCCTATGTATATATGTTCCACATTCTGCACCACATAGGGTGCGACCAATCGACCACCACTGATCATTGTCAATGCATATGGAATTTTTTTCTTTTTGAGGTATCCACAGAGATTTTCAAGGAATTTTGGTTTCTCCGTTGAATAAAAAGCTTGGGAGTTCCATTCAAAACTATACGTTTGGGCCCATTCATCAAGGAGGGCATTTGGTTTCTTGAGTTGCACATAATGATCTCGCCAAACGCGACTTCGATCAATGAACTCTTTCCCCTCTAACCCATTGATAACATTGATCACTTGGCCTTCAGAGAGTCCTTCCTTCATGAGATCAGGAATTGTCCACTTCTTCTTCGGGTCCCTCAAAAGGGCTCGGAGAACAAGGGAAGACTTGTCACTATAGAGATTCAACATTGGGCGAACTTTGAGTCGCATGACCTTTATCCTCAGTATTTAATGAGCTCATTATACACTGAGAGTAAGGAAATGACCATAAGAAAATAGGCGACCAAACCAGAGGAAGGGGTAAAAATACGCTTTACAGAGGTTTATCCAGCGTAACCTAGAAAGCTAACGCATCGCACAGGGCTGCTTCGGGTGACCCCTTTTTCAAACTAATAATCTAGCTTAACGTACTCCTAGTGTGTCAGACTACGCCATGTTTTCGTCTATTTTCTCCCATGTAAAACTCCTCCACCGGCAGGTGCGGCGTAATGCCAAGCTTGAAGAACCTATTCGGGCTGAACTTTTCAGTATTGAGCGATTGGAACAGCACGCGGAAAGTTTGGCCGTGGCGCAGAAAGTTTCTCCTAAAACTTCTGGGGGGGTCCAGCTTTTACCGCGGGTTAAGGAGAATGCGCGGGTTTTAACGCAAGGATACAAGCGGATTGCTCAAGCGATACGCGAAGAGCATTCCATCACGCCGGCGTCGGATTGGCTGGTTGATAACTTTCATATCGTTGAAGACCAGATCCGCGAAATTATCGATGACCTCCCCCCCGGTTTTTATCGCCGGTTGCCTAAGCTGGCGGATGGATTTCTTAAAGGAACCCCCCGCATTTACGGAATCGCATGGGCTTTTATTGCCCACACGGACAGCCGTATCGATCCCGATTGGTTGCGGCGGTTTGTGCGCGCTTATCAGCGGGTGGATGTTTTAACGATCGGTGAAGTGTGGGCGCTCACGATCACTCTGCGTATCGTCTTGGTTGAAAACTTGCGCCGGATTACCGAACGCATCATGGTAAGTCGCAAGGCGCGTCACGAAGCCGACGCGTTGGCCGACATTGTTTTAGGTCTTAAAGAAAAGGAACCGGCCGATGCGGCGACTTATCTCAAACGTTTTGACGGACTCCTTTTAAAGAGAGCTTTCGCGGTGCAGCTTGTTCAGCGGCTTCGCGATCAAGGGGAGGCGGTGGCGCCGTCCCTTCAGTGGTTGGATGAACGGTTGGCGGCCCAAGGAACGTCCGCTGAAGAGATCGTTCGTTTGGAACATCAAGACCAGGCGTCGATGAACGCGACGGTGCGAAACGTCATTACCAGCATGCGTCTTATTTCGGCTTTGGACTGGGCGCAGTTTTTTGAGGATGTGGCCGTGGTGGATGAAATCCTCCGCGCGAAAAGTAGATTCATTGAGATGGATTTTGCCACGCGCGATGCGTACCGTCACGCCATCGAAGAATTATCTCGGCGCTCCGGATTGTCCGAAGCGGAGGTGGCCCACCG
>CAZJOE010000302.1:0-3326 GCA_964547555.1 uncultured Elusimicrobia bacterium
CGATACCCAAATGCGGGTTCCTGCTGTGGCCGCATCGTAAAGCTCAAAACTCACCTGCGGCGTGCCGGCGATCGGCCGCCCTTGGCTATCTGTAAGACGCCCTTGGAATTTAATGTAGTCCGGCGCCGCAAACAGGGCGGCGCTAAATAAAACAAGAGACGTGATGCCTACGAAAAAATGCTTCGATAGATATTTCAAATAATTTCCTCCATCACTTATTTATTGCTTGCGGCAAAAGATTGTCGTTAATGCGGGCGGCAGCGTAAGGGTTGCTCCACTCGTGGTTGTGTCTTGGGAATTGGTTTGATGCGAATGGTCGAGACCTCTTAACCAGATATTGTCTCCCCCGCCGAACGCTCCTACTCCGCTGATTAACTTGGGATTGGAAAAGTAAACGACGTTTTGCCCTGTGCCGATATCCTGCTGGCCTGTAAAACCTTGCTGAACCCCGGTTCCGTGCGAATGCCCAATGATGTGCGTATGGGTCTTAGATCCGAATTCCTGGCCTGCTGCATTCGGCACGTCCGGATCCGCGCTGCCGATATCGGCTCCCATCGCCACTCTGTTTCGAAATTCAACCACTTCGTCATAGCCCGCCGGACAGTTGGCGCCCAGAAACATGAAGATCGCTCCCTGCGGGACGACCCATCCCGCAGTCGTAAAAGCCGCGGTATTCATTTTGTCAGGCGTGATGGTTTCGTCTTCAAGATCGATCCCTTTCACGCCTCCATCCGCAATGATTGGCGATGACACCGAATCGGTGGCCATATCCACGGTCATGACGGACCGGTCGCCAATTTTGGAAGAGTCAATTGCATCGTTTTGAATCTTTTGCTTTGAAATTGAATTATCAGGAACTGAAGCTGCCACGGTGGCGCTTGCCGCGACTTGGGAATAAAAAGCAAAGGGGACGTTGGAGAGTTGTTGGCGGGGAGAAAGAGCTTGGTCGCTGCCTGTGTCTTTTACCGTGAT
The DNA here is from genome assembly GCA_964547555.1 of uncultured Elusimicrobia bacterium. Classification (GTDB taxonomy): domain Bacteria; phylum Elusimicrobiota; class Elusimicrobia; order F11; family F11; genus CAZJOE01. The sequence goes on from CAZJOE010000302.1 coordinate 973, forward strand.
CTGAAGGAATAATTTGGACTCAGATCCAAAAACCGCGCTTCCAGAGGGCCCCATATCGATGTCCACGGAAAATAAACCGGCTTCATTGGAGTTCACGTTCAAAGGAGGAGAGTACCAGACTTTCCTACCATCCGTGGCCGCATCATAAATTTCAAAGCGGATTTGCGGCGACCCGACTATGGGACGGCCCTGACTGTCCGTCAACCGCCCTTGAAATCTTATGGTATTCGGAAGAGCCCAGGCGGAACCACCCACGATGGCCCCCAAAAGTGACAGAGAAATCAGAGGTGCTTTAATTTTTTTCCACATTGGTATTTATTCCTCCCTTAGAAAGATCATCATTTCATGACTTGATAATGTAATTTACATAGGCGTTTAACGGTCTCGTTTCGTTTCCGCCAGAATTGTTGATGTCAATACCTGAGGTCCTGGAAAGAGTGTTATGAACTCTAAACGATCCTCCCGGAGGGCCTCCCCCGCTAATGCCCTCGCTTGATCCACCTGCTTGTACAGCGACAACGCCGCTTGAACCCGGAACATCGAGGCTGTGTGTGTGACCCAGATCGGTGACACCGTGATTGTGAGATCTATATTGATCTCCCTGAATGGAACCAACGTTGTCGCCGGATAGCCCGCCTGTATTCATGGCGCTTCGAAGGCTGACATCAGGATCGCGTCCAGCCCCGTTGTCCGCGCCTCGTAGAAAGCGCCCCCGTAAATCAGGCAGATTAAATGTCGTAACCCCATCGCCATTTCCAAATGTGATGTCAATGGCAGAAAATAAATCCGCATATTCAGTCCGGCTCACAGCGCGCCCATCGCACATAAGCCAGCCAGCTGGCGGCGTTAAGCCTCCAAAAGCAATGATGACTCCTTTAGGGAAGAACAGGCTCGACGCATTAAAAGCTGCTGCGTTTAATTTCTCCGGCGTAATCGTGTCATCCTGAATATCAACATTCGCTAGGCTTCCATCCACAACACTAAGAGAAGAAACCGCGTTGGTTGCCAGATCGACGCTCAAAATGGAACGGTCTAAAATCTTCGAAGAGTCGACAGCCCCATCCAGTATTTTCAGGTTGGAAATTGCATTATCGGAGACGGAATTTGCCGTTGCGGCCACAGTGGCGCTTGCCGCGACTTGGGAATAAAAAGCAAAGGGGACGTTGGAGAGTTGTTGGCGGGGAGAAAGAGCTTGGTCGCTGCCTGTGTCTTTTACCGTGATCTGAAGGAATAATTTGGACTCAGATCCAAAAACCGCGCTTCCAGAGGGCCCCATATCGATGTCCACGGAAAATAAACCGGCTTCATTGGAGTTCACGTTCAAAGGAGGAGAGTACCAGACTTTCCTACCATCCGTGGCCGCATCATAAATTTCAAAGCGGATTTGCGGCGACCCGACTATGGGACGGCCCTGACTGTCCGTCAACCGCCCTTGAAATCTTATGGTATTCGGAAGAGCCCAGGCGGCGGTGGTTAAGATCGTTCCGAAAAGAAACATTGACCATAGACGTACATTAATTTTTCCCCACATATATCGATTACCTCTCTTGTTTTTCATCTATTATTTTTTTAAGCGCTCGCTTGGCATTGGAATGATTTGGGTCTTTGACCAGTATCGATTCCCAGGCTTGTTTGGCGTCATCCAAGCGATTTTCCGCAAAAGCGATAATTCCTTTCGAATAAAGTTCCTCAAGCTCGATCTGCTCCTTGCTGCGGAGCTCTTCTATGGACGGGAGTTTGGGAAGTCCGCGGGCTTCGCGGATATCTTCCGCCAGAGCCAGCGCCCCCGCGTGGCGGGGCATTTCTTCCAACACCAGCTTGACTTTGGATTCCGCTTCATCGAAATAGCCTTTCAAATAAAATTCCGTGGCATCCGAGAGCGCGGTGTTCATCTGTTGGAGCTTAACTTCCGAGAGGATATTCTGTCGCGCCGTTTCCAAAAGACCCGGAATCATCTTGCCGTACTGCTGAGCCCGAGAATGGGACGGATCCAGTTTAAGTGCCTCCTCAAAGGAGGCCTGCGCCTCTTCCAAATGGCTTTCCCGAAAGTTTCGGAGACCATCGGCGATCAATTGGTCGATTTTGTTTTGCCGCTCCTGGGAGACGCGATTTTGGTTGGCCTTAGCGACGTAAGCCCCGAGATTGACCGAGCGTCCCCACTTCTCCATCATATTATTCTCAAAAATGGGCTTCCACGCTTCAATGGCCGAGTTCCATTTCTTCTCGGTGAAATACAGAAATCCTTCGGTCACTTGCTTCTCATCTTCGGCGTTAAATTTCCCGCCCGTCTCAAGACGTTTCTTGATCTTCGATTGAACGCCGCCCAGCGCGCGAAGGGCCGGCACATACGAAGG
>CAZJOE010000303.1:0-3326 GCA_964547555.1 uncultured Elusimicrobia bacterium
GTGCCTATTCCTAAGCCGCCTTTCTGGGGAAGTCGTGTGGTGCGGGGACTCGATTTAAAAGAGATTTTTCCATTTATAAACGAAACCGCTCTACTAAAAGTCCGGTGGGGATTTAAACGCGTGGCTTCCACCACGTTGGATGAATACAAAGCGATGATGGCGGAAAAGGTTTACCCGCTTTACGAAAAGTGGAAGGCCTATGCGGTCCGTGAAGGTATTTTCCATCCGATGGTTGTGTATGGATATTTCCCTTGCCAAGCCGACGGAGACACGTTGGTTATTTTTAAGGAGGACCTCAAAACCGAACGGACGCGGTTCACGTTCCCGCGCCAGAAGAAAGAGCCTTTCCTCTGTATTTCCGATTTCTTTAGACCTCTGGGATCCAAGGAAATGGACGTCATCGGAATGATGATTGTCACCATTGGCAAAGAGGCTTCTCCTCATATTCAGGAGATCTACAAAAAGAATGCCTACACGGATTATCTTTATCTGCACGGTCTCAGCGTTGAAACCGCCGAAGCCTTGGCCGAATATTGGCACCGAAGAATGAGGGAAGAGCTCAATATTACGGGACAGGATTCTCCTGAGGTTCGGGAACTCTTTCACCAAATCTATCAAGGCTCCCGCTTCAGCTTCGGCTATCCCGCCTGTCCGAATTTAGAAGATCAAATTCAAATGTTTGAGCTTTTAGACCCTTCGCGTATTGGAATCGAGTTGTCGGAGGAATTTCAACTTCATCCGGAACAATCTACCTCCGCGATCATCATTCATCACGCTCAAGCCAAATACTTCTCCGTCGTTTAATTGGTAATATTCCGCCCATGTTAAATGTCATCACAAAGCTGCTCGGAGGAAATAGAAACGAAAGGGTCGTAAAGAATTTACAGCCACTCGTTGAAAGAGTTAATTCCTTTGAGCCTGAATACGAAAAGCTATCGGACGATGAATTAAAAACCAAAACTGTAGAGTTTCGGTCTCGCCTGAAAGAAGGGGAAACCCTAGACGATTTATTGCCCGAGGCCTTTGCCGCTGTCAGAGAAGCCTCTCGCCGCACCACCAAGATGCGTCATTTTGACGTGCAGCTCATCGGAGGTATGATCCTTCACCAAGGAAAAATTGCCGAGATGAAAACCGGTGAAGGAAAAACTTTGGTGGCCACTCTCCCCGCATATCTCAATGCTCTTGCCGAAAAAGGCGTTCTGGTCGTCACCGTCAACGATTACCTGGCCAAGCGCGACAGTGAATGGATGGGTCCCATTTTTGAATTCCTTGGAATGACGATTGGTTTTATTCAACACGCCGAATCCATGCCTCAGTCAGCTCACAAAGGGATGTATCAACGCGATATTACTTACGTTACCAACAGTGAGTTGGGGTTTGATTATCTCCGTGACAATTTGGTCAAACGCGCCGAAGACCGCACCTTGCGTCCCTTCAATTACGCCATCATCGACGAAGTAGACTCAATTTTAATTGATGAAGCCCGCACCCCTCTTATTATCTCCGGCCAAGGAGATCCTGCCACTCAACGCTACTATGTCGCAGAAAAGCTAATTCCTCATTTAAAAGGCCGTTTCATAACCGAGAAAGAAGAGATTCAGGCCAAATACGACGGCGTTGATTTGGGCGTTGGTTATGATTTTATCGTTGATGAAAAAAATAACACCGTGGTTCTGACCGAGCCGGGAATTCAGACCTGCGAGCGGCTTCTTAAACTTCCCTCTCTTTATGACGACCTTCAAGGCGAATGGGTCCATCACATCACAACAGCTCTTCGCGCCCATAACCTTTTTAAGAAAGACGTTCATTATGTGGTTAAAGAAGGCGAAGTGATCATCGTTGACGAATTCACCGGCCGCCTGATGCCGGGACGCCGCTGGTCGGATGGGCTGCATCAAGCGGTGGAAGCCAAAGAACATATGCGGATCGCCGAGGAAAACCAAACTCTGGCCACGATCACGTATCAGAATTTTTTCCGCCAATTTAAAAAACTCGCCGGCATGACGGGAACGGCGCTCACGGAAGCCAATGAGTTCTGGCAGATTTATAAGTTGGACGTGGTTTCTGTTCCTTCCAATAAGCCGAACATTCGAAAAGATTATGCTGACCGAATTTTCCGCACCGAAAGAGAGAAATTCAACGCCATCATTGAGGAAGTCGAGGAAGGCTGGAAGCGCGGACAGCCGACCCTGGTGGGAACCCGGTCCATTGAAAAATCTGAATCGATTTCCGCCATGATGCGCCGCAAAGGGATTCCTCATAAAGTTTTAAACGCCAAGTATCACGAACAAGAAGCTCAGATTATCGCCCAAGCCGGACGAAAAGGGTCCGTTACGATTGCCACCAATATGGCCGGCCGTGGAACAGACATCTTGTTGGGAGGAAATCCACAGGATGCCGCGGAAGCGGGGGAAGTTAAAAATTTAGGCGGGCTGCATGTTCTTGGTTCCGAGCGACATGAATCCCGCCGCATCGATAATCAACTTCGGGGACGAACCGGACGTCAAGGCGATCCGGGAAGCTCGCGATATTATCTCTCCTTAGAAGACGAGTTGATGCGTCTCTTCGGTTCGGACCGGATTTCAATGTTGATGGGCAAGCTGGGAATGAAAGAAGGAGAAGATATTCAGCATCCTTGGATCAACAAGGCCGTCGCGAACGCGCAAGGAAAAGTCGAGGGAATGAATTTCGATATCCGGAAACAAGTGCTCGATTACGACAACGTCATGAACAAGCAGCGCGAGGCGATATACCGTTTTAGAAACGCCATTCTCGAGGGAACGGAGTTTGAATCGCGGTTTCGGGAAATGGTGGGCGAAGCCATTGAGGATCATGTCGGAACTTTTGCGCCCAAGAATCTAGACACGCACAAATGGGACATGCCTGGATTAAAAGCGTGGCTCGGAACAACTTTTGGCGTCGAATGGTCGGCCACTGCGGAAGAAATTTACAATCACGACAACCTCGCTAGTCGCGTTAAAGAAGCTGTCGAGAAAGCTATTTCGGCCCGTAAAGAGAAATTGGGGGCTGATGGATTTAATGATCTTTTGAAAAACGTTTTACTTTCCGTGATGGACGGCATCTGGGTGGAACATCTCACTTATCTTGAACAGCTGCGCCGGGGTATTTTCTTGCGGGCCTACGGACAGAAAGATCCATTGATTGAATTCCAAAAAGAGGGATTTCGCCTTTTTGAGGCGATGATGATTCGGGTTCGTGACACCTCCCTGGAATTTATTTTCATGATGTCCGAAGCGGCCGCTGTTCAATCCACCCATGAACAAGCTCCCGCGGTTCCGTTGATTTATGAAAAAGACGGGGAACCC
>CAZJOE010000304.1:0-3325 GCA_964547555.1 uncultured Elusimicrobia bacterium
AGACCGACGCCTCGCCATAACCGGACCCAATGTCGAGGAGTCTCTTTCCCTTAAAATCGCTGCCCAAAAATTCCACGGCCCGTTTGTTCTCGATTGCAGTGGGCGAATTAAACCAAACATCCGGATCCACTTTATCAAGCTCAATTTCATTGACCAGTGAATCGTGGAAATTTTCTTCCGATATGGATCTTTGGTCTAATTTCATAGAAATGACGATACAAGAAAAATTGGTGAAGAAAAAGATAAGCGAGAAATTAAGTTGTCCTAAAAATGAGGCACTTCGGCGATCCAAACGCCGTCCTGGGCAAATATTTTTCTAAGGGCAGTAACCTTCCATGATTGTGATTTTTTTATGTCTTCCTCGGTCCAAGGAGTGAGGACCGACGCCCCGGTTTTCTCAAGAATAGAATTATCATTCAACAACACATGCGTGATGCCCTCCTTGTGCAGGAATCCTCTTAAATCTGCTTCTGTGTCACTCAAATGGATCATTTCATGCCAATAATCATGGTCCCAAGGCGTGCTGGCCAAAAAAGATCGATTCAAATAAAAAGTCCTAAATTCACCCACCACCAGTATTTTTGAATCCTGGGGAAGGTTTTCATTTATAAAAGAATAAGCCGCTAGAGGAGAACGGGGCGTTAGTTGTGAGTCGACGTAATGAAATTCCGAGCATCGACCGGTTAAATATCCCCAGGGTTTTTTATAAAAATTTTGAATATAAATGACCGCTCCCACATTTTGAACCGCTGCTAACAAGAGGGGAATAAATACCAAGAAGGAAAAAGGCTTGGGGAATTTATTCATTATTTCCACCACAATCCCGCCCATTATCAAGCAGGTCAACCCCAGCCCCGCCACAAAATACCGGGTGATGTGAATTTTAGTCACTACCCATATCAGCCAGTAACAAAGAACAGTGGCCAACAGCCACCGGTTTGTTTTCAAAATCGACTTCATATTAAAAATCAGGAAAACAAAGACGAGAAAATAAAGGGCTCCCAGATAATGATTGAAGTCATTGTATTTGGTGGTCAGCGTCCACGGTAATTTGAGAAAGTCCCAAAGCGAATGAAGAGGGAAATAGGTTGGAAATCCCAAACCCGATGAATATTCCACCATGGGACGATAGGTGCCCGCAAAAACGAAATTACGGCTGCGAATAAAATTACTAAAAAGTGGATTCACTGGGTTTCCTGTTTGGATCAAATTGCGGATCCACCAGAGGGAACAAATCGTTAGGGGAACAAGGGACCATATCCAAAATTGTCTGAAGCGGCTTCTCTCCCTAATAGAAAATCCGATCACGAACAAGGTCGCCAATCCATATCCGAGAATGCCCGTATATTTACATCCCAGGCAAAGGCCCCAGAAAATAGAAGAAAGAAGCAGGTGAGTCTTGAGGGTTTTATTTTTAAACCAATCCAACAACAGCCAAATGGCCATCACTTCATAAAATCCCGTCCCAAGATCAGCGGCGGCATATTTAAATTGGACTCCAATGACGGGAGTAAGGAGAAAGAAAATAATTCCGAAGAAAGAAGCTTTGGCGCTCATTAATTTTTTACCCATTAAAAATAAAGCCCCACAGGTGAGAAGTCCCATGCCCCAAGAAAAAAGCTTGGCCGTCACGACCCCGCCGCTCAAAAGGCCCAAGATATAAAGCATGCTCATGTTCATGGGCAGAAAGGATTGATGGTTAAAACGGGTTGGAATAAATCCATTGTTAAGAATGTAAAGCTTGGGGAATGACAATTGATAATTAACTTCGTCAAAGGAGGTGGGAGGCAAAAAGGCGCCCAATATATGAAAAAACAAAGCGGTCCCAGCCAAAGTGAATAAAATTATTGATAAAGGGGAAGGGCGAACCATCTTCTTCAAAATCTGTTGGCGGACATTTCTGATAATTTCCCTGTGAATGAAGCCCAGAGATAAAGCAGAAGCCATGAGAAGTAAAAATGAAAGCCAGGGATAGAGGAGATGGAAAAATGTCATTAAAAATCCCAGCAGAGAAAGCGTTCCCAGTCCCAGCCCGGTCCCGATCCATTGCGCTTTAAGAGACTCGATAGGCGAGAAAGAGAGGAGTCGAAGCCACGATAAGCCGATCATCCATGCTGCAAACATCCAAGCTAGAAAAACGCCCAGAGATGAAATGAGTCTCGTCCATAGATAGAAAAAATTATTTGGGTGGAACGGACGGTCGATGGGGGTCCAGGCGAAAGAGGAGAGGAACGCGGAGAGAGCGATAGGATTTGTTGAGAATGTATAGACCCAAAAAAGAATCAGGCACCCTCCTACCAAAAAAAAGAAAGACAGGTTCAATTTCACGAACGGACCAGTTGGTCACCTGAAATCAACTCCAATTCCAATCCGGATGTATGAGAACCCCTGCTGAAGTTATACGCGCTCACATGAAGAGTTTGGGGGACATGTTGATTGTCCGGTTGAGGAATGCAGAACATATGGTAGCGGCCATCCCAATTGGCATCCGCAATTTTTTGAAAATTAAAGGGGAGGTCCATCATGTAAAGAATGGAGGGTCCCTTTTCTTCATCCTTTAATAAGAGAAGCCCTGAATTTCTTGGGCCTTGGAGACGGCTGGGTAATTTCATCTCCCACTCATCAGACAAGCGTGTTATGACGACCACCACACGGTCTCCCAAAAGAGCGGCCATAGGCTGAAAAATTTTATCGTCTGCAGTTTTTCCTTTTTTGAGACGGAAAACGGGAGAAGGCTCCGCTAGCCCCAGCAACCGATCCACAATAATTTGCTGGCCTTGGATGTCCAACCGGTTAAAGCGATGCGAATAGCGGTATCCAAGCGAGGTGAATTGATCCAGGGGAGAGCCTTGCAGCAATTCAAGCGCTTCCATGTTATTGAGGTGAGCACGAACCAAGATAAAAATTGTCAATGCCACCACGCTGACTGAACAGGAACCAAAAAACATTTTATAGACAATCGTATTGCCGGAGGCCGTGAACGATTCAACTTTAGAGTCCCGGGTCGATAGATAAAGGGCCGGTGCTAGGATCAAAGAAAAGGAAAGTAAAAACGACATCAGCCCCCCAAAATAGAAAGGAACAATGATGATCAACGGCGCGATAACGGAGATACAGAGACCGGTTATTCCAAAAAATAAAATAACCATAGAATTATCGCGGTGACGGAATAACACGCGTCCGCTGACAATGAGGGCTCCGCCAAAAAATATCACCAGGGCAATTAAAACCCCGGATGGATTTACAGGGCCTCCGTCCATGGCGACGGTTTGCGGATTAACAAGGTTCAGAAAATATTTGAATAAATAAATTGTCTTCTCTTTTG
>CAZJOE010000305.1:0-3320 GCA_964547555.1 uncultured Elusimicrobia bacterium
CGATTTACGCTGGCTCCTTCTTCCAAACAAAAAGTGGTTAAAAAAGGGAAAGACCAGTGGGTGATTCAATCGACGGGTGAATTTAATCTTAAAGGGCGGTCGAAACAAATTAATGTTCCGGTGGTCCTTAAGAAAAACGGAGAAGACGTTCTCATCACCGGGCAGTTTATTGTTCCCATCCAAGAATTCGCAATCCGCGGTCCCACCGCGATGAAAATCATTGGGTTAAAAGTCAGTCCCGACGTGAAAGTGTCTTTTAAGTTGGTGGGGAAGTCCCAAAAAGGCTGGTAGATTTTTAAGGCAAGTAGTTGGTTTGAGCAAAAAGCATAAATAAGACTTTGGTTCGCAGGGACGCTAACTTCGGATCTTCTTCAAAGGATCTTTTCCGACCCACCTCTCGTGGTTTAACCATGTAGCTCCGAAGGCGAATCGTTGTTTTTTCGGAGGGTTCTTTTCCTTTATTGATCTCACGCACTTGGGCTTGGGCTTCCACGATGAGGGGCAAGGCCTCATCTCTCAGATAAGCCGATCCCTGGCGGAACAACCGATCGTGTCTCATCTCAACCACCAAATCTTTCTTTACCGTTTTAACCTGGATCCACTTTTTTACATCTTCCATCGACGGGCGCGGATCGCGCGCCAATCCGGTCATTTTCGGGCGAGTGGGGTCAGAGTAATTTTTTAAAGTCACTTTGGTGATGCATTTGGTGTCCTTCGACGGATACAAGACCACTTGGTTGTTCGCTATTTTTCTCTCCAATGTTTTTTCCAAAAATGTTTTCCAGGCTTTCCGTCTCGATTCGCCGAGGGCTTCATCCTCCGAGGGCTGATAAATAGAGATGAACCAGGAAGACCGGTGCGGTCCCAGCTGCGATAATCGCCGGGCCAAATCCATCAGGTAGGGATTTGCTTCAGGTGTAAAGGTGGGACGTTCCCGGTGATAGAGGCGTTCTCCAAAAGTGATCACTTCATCATCTCCATTCCGGATTGAAAAAGCCAAGTAGCGTTCCGCTTCGCCGGGCATCCGGGCCTTTAGTCCCGCGGATGATTTCAGAACAATGAAGGGAAAATAAGTTTCATCGGGTTTGAGAATAAATTCCGATTCGTGGGAGCCATTCCAAGTTAAGGGGTTGGGGGGCGTTCCTATGCCGGTCGATTGGAAAATTTTCTGATTATTTTCATCGATGACCCAGAATTCCCAATCGGTGATAGGACCTTTGAAGTGCGTCATCGAGGGATCTCGTTCGTCCGGAACGGGTTGGACGACAAACGGCGCCTCGGGGATGGTGGGCAGAACGGGAAGTTGAAGATCGCTTAAATCGGAACGGAGGGCCGCTTGGCCGGCAGTGAAAGGCACCACTTCGTCACCTATGGCTGCTTTGCCGCCATCCAGTGAAAAGGTCATTTCTGCGGCGGTCGGGAGTGTGGGTTGGGGTGAAAGGGTTTCCAGATCGGCTTTTTCTTGGGCGCTTCCCGATATGGTGACGTTTAAATCGTCGGCGTGAAGGAGGGACGTGGAAAGGAGAAAGATGAGAACGAATTTCATTGGCCGGGCGTGCGTGAATCGGCCACGTTTTCTTTTTTCTCCTGTTTCATGTATTGAAGTTTATCTTTTTCGACAAGATAAGGTCGTTGCTTTACATCTGTTTTCTCTTGGATTTTCTCTTCCGCCGGCGGCGCGGCTTGAGGCATTTCAGGGACGGCCACGGGTTCTCCGTAGGTTGCCTTCAACTGGTCTCTCGTTTCAAAGTCTCCGATGTTGTTGTAGCAAAGATACAAATTCACTTTGGCGTCATTGGCCAACGCATCCGCCGGGAATTTTTCAACCAGCGTTTTGAACGATTGCGCGGCCAGGATCAATTTGTCTTGTTGATAGATGGAGACGCCTTTGTGGAAAAGGGCCGTAGGGGCATGTTTTAGTTTGTCTTCCGATTCCATGTTCAAATAGTTATTGAAGGAACCTTCGGCGTCCTTCCACATCCCGGCCATAAAAAGACTTTCAGCACGGAAGAAATTGGCTTCTGAAGAGTTGGGGTCCATCGGTGTATCAGACAACAGACGCGAGAAGATGGCGTTCGCGCTGTCGTATTTTTTCTCGTTGTATTCTTTGGCGCCGGCGTCCCAACGAAGATTGGCCAGAACTTCCGTAGGCGGAAGCCCTTTTAAGAGAGCTTCGGCTTCATCCAATGTTTTGTTGGTCTTCGCGTAACACGCGGCTAAATAGGGAGTTACAGAAACAAGATCTTCCGTGGTTTTATAGGTGGCCAGATAGTGAGCGTAAAGAGGAGCCGCTTCACTGTATCCGCCGACGTTGTAGAGAGCATGGGCCGATTGAAGAAGCGCTTCTTTAACGCGCGGGTTGCCCGGATATTTTTCCATGTAAGAAGCAAAGGCGGCCACGGCCTCGGTGGCTTTGCCGATTTCAAAAAGAGTCCGGCCACTTTTAAAGAGCGCGTGTTCCGCGTAATCATCATTCGGGTAAGCGGCGGCGAGCTTGCCCCAGGACTCTACGGCGTCCGTGAAGTAATCCATCCGGTAGAGCGCGAGGCCTTCGTAAAACTTGGCTTTGGGGGTGTCGGTGCTGGCGCGGTAAGAAGTGACGGCGTTTTCAAATTGTTTGGTGTTGAAATAAAAGTTTCCCAATTGAACGTGGGCCAGTTCCACCCATTCAGATTTCTGGATCCGGTCAGCGGTTTTAACAAATTCACTCAATTGGGCGATGGCGGCAGGGGTCTGATTTAATTTGGCCAATACCATTGCTTCTTGAAATTGCGCGTGGGGCCAGAGTTTGTTTTGCGGCTGGGCCATGGCGAGAAAATCAGTGTAATAAGTGGTGGCATCTTCGAACCGGCCCAATTTAACGTGAGCTTCCGCCAACCAGAAGGCGGCGTCAGGATGGTCGCGTCTTGCGCTGACGGTTAAACCGTCCCACATGGCGTTAACGTGGGTAACAACTTCTTTGTAACGGCCCAGTCTCATGTAATTGCGGGCCAGCCATTCTGTTCCTTGGGCCGCGGCTGCCGAGGAAGGGAATCGGTCCGCAATGGTTTGATAGGTGGCCATCGCTTCCGCGCGCAAATCCAAGTGCTCATAAGCCATGGCTTGAAGGAGCAAAAGGCGGGGCGTCACTTCCGGATCGTAAAAATTCTCAAGACCCCGTTCGGCGATAACGAAAGTTTTATCGTAGTCCATATCAAACGCATTGGCCCAAGCTGATTGATAAACAGAAACCGGGGTCGCGTTTTTGGGAAGGGTTTTAGCGACGGCTTTAAACATGTCGCCGGCGCGGTTCAGCTTCACCAAGCTTTCAGCGGCGATGA
>CAZJOE010000306.1:0-3303 GCA_964547555.1 uncultured Elusimicrobia bacterium
ATTGTGGGGGGGTCGGGTGCTGGGAAAACCACGATCGTAAATTTGCTGCTCGGTTTGTTAGAGCCCACGAGTGGCGAAATAACAATCAACGGCGAGAGTTTGAAAAAAATTGAGATCAATAGCTGGCGAAATCGGATTGGCTACGTAAGCCAGGATCCATTTATATTTCATGCCAGTATTGAGGAGAACATTTCAATGGGCGATCCGCGTTTTTCCCGAAAAGATATTGCTAAAGCCGCGAAATTAGCCAATGCTCATGAATTTATCCTCGAAATGCCTGAGAACTATCAAACAGTGGTGGGGGAAAAGGGGATGAAGCTCTCGGGAGGGCAGCAACAAAGAATTTCAATTGCACGGGCCGTCCTTCGTAGCCCTGAAATTATGATTTTTGACGAGGCGACAAGTTCGTTGGATAATGTTTCAGAGAAAATTATTCAATCCGCGATTCAAAATATTGCCAAGCAAACCACAGTTATCATTATTGCTCACAGGCTATCCTCGATTGTCGGGGCTGACAAAATCGCGTTTGTTGCAAATGGGCAAATCATTGAAGAGGGAACTCATAATGAATTGCTCGCGCGCAAAGGCGCTTACAGTCAGCTGTATCACGCCAGCGAAAAATCTCAATTGGTTTCCTGAGAGTGAAGAAGCCCATTTTAATTGTCCCTGAGTTGCATCTTTTTAATTTCCCATTCCTCTGGATTCTGTCTTTTTTTCGCTCCATTCATGTTCTTTTTACTGCGTCACACGCCCATTCATTGAGGTCAAAAAGATTCATTCGCTTGGATTTGTCCAAATATTTCACTGCGAACCAAGCGGTGATCGGTCGCGACCAAGCTTATCAGCGGTGGGTTTCTGTGAGAGATAAATTTACTTTGAAGCTTTGGGAAATTGAAGTTTTCGGCCAGAAGTTGGATCTCTCATCAAGGGCGAACCAGGCTTTGTCACTTGCCTTCGAAAGAATTTTCATGATTTCGTATGTGTTACGTCAAAACCCTATAACAACAAGAGTTTTGGAAACAGCGCTCTTTCGGTTAGTTAGAAAATTGGATCCTTCCCTTGTCATGTCCTTGGATGTTCGTTTTTCAGTTTTTTCGATAATAAATTCTATTTTGGATCATGTTTATTTGACTATGTTCAATATGGTTGTGTCCTTGAAACAAATTAAACGTTTGCTGGAGGGTATTTTGCGGAGAAAAGAAATTTTGCCCGCTCAGAATATCAAGGTTATCTGGGATGCGGTTAACTACAGTGAGTTTTCATTGAACAAAGAGACCAGGACATTCACGTGGGTCCTTGATGAACAATCCATCACAAAGGATAAGGTCCTTTTCCTTCTCTGGCAAAACCCTTCGATCGCGTTAAAGACCGAAATCCAGAATTTGAGTCTAAACGCGTTTACGATGGAGCAACTGTATGGGAAAATTCCTGTTTCGTTGTTAATTAAATCTTTTTGGAAGGTTTTGTTAGGTGTGATTTCACGAATATTTTTGGCCTTCTTCTCCATGTTTCATTCACTTAAATTGAAATTCATTTTAGAAATAATGCGGTATGAACCGATTTTTTCGCACTTAAAGCCCTCAGTCTATGTGGAATGTAACAGTCAAATCGGTCATGAGGGGGCGCAAATTGAGTTTATTGCATCAAAAAAGATTCACACAATTCTTTATTGTTACAGCGCCAATAGCTACTCATGGACTTCGAAAAAAGAAGGGGGGTGTCAATTCAGGAATGTGATATATGCCGATATCATGGCGGAACAAATGGTGACTTGGCATAAGAATTTTTCTGACTTTATCATGGAACACGTCCAACCTCGCTGCCAATCAACAGTTTTGGCTCCTTTGATGGCCGGCGATGAATCCGTGATGTTTGAGCCTGTTTCTCAGGTGCGACGGGGCTTCGGACTGTTAGAAGAAAAAAAATATCGTTACGTTTCCGTCTTTGATGTCGCCGCTATTTCCAAAGACATGGACATTCCTGATCTTTACCCGGTTCACTATACAGAAGCCTATGTCCGTTCATTTTTGAATGACATTATGCGACTTGTTTCCGACTTCGACGATTTATTCTTTATTTACAAACCAAAGCGTGATTTGAAATGTTCATTGGTTGATTATTCCCAGAATTTTATTGATAAGTTAGAGGCCCTCACTCAATCGGGACGGGGAATGGTCATTAAAGAAAACATTAACCCATGGCTTCCCATTCAAGTGGCGGATATTTGTATCGGATTGCCTTTTACTTCGCCGGTGGTGGCCGCTGTTCATCATGGAAAGCACGGGTTGTTTCATGACCCGGCCGGAGTGACAAATTGGCATCGATACCAGGAGATAACGGAATTTATTTCCACCGATTATGAAACCTTGCGTGAAAATGTGCGAAGATGTCTTTCCGCGAAGGAAAATCCGCCGCTTTCTCACTGGCAAAACTTTATTGGATACAAACAAGGCATTAACGCAACGGCAGAATTTCGGAATATTCTTCAAAAAACAATCAATCGAGAGATCAATTGAATAAAGAACTTGGCATACAGCGAACGACCGCGCATATTTTGGGCGTGTTTATGTTTTTAATGATGACCTTTAATAAAGGTTTTGCTTATGTTCATTTTTGGCTTGGACCGATTCCAATTTTCATGGCGGAGTTGATGCTGTTCCTCGGTTTCGTAGCCTTGGGGGCACGTTGGATTGCATCGGGTCAATTGCCTTTTCGCAAAGATGGTTTGGTATTGGGGAGCCTGGCTGCTTTTTGCATCCCAGGAATAGTGGCGTTAATTCCTGTTTTTCAACTTGATCATGCCCATGTTATTCAAACCTTAAAGCGGTCCGCTCTTTTTTATTATTCGGCCTTTTCAGTCATCATTTATTTTCTTTTTGATGATAAAAAATCCATCTGCACACTTTTTCAATGGATATTCATAGGCTCGGTGGGAGGCGTTGTTAATCAATTTTGTAAGCGAATGTTTATCCTTCCAGAGTTTTGGCCCATTTCGGTTGGAATTGCTGCCATTACGAGCGCCGCCTTTTGCTTTTTTTATTGCCTTTTCGTGGGGTCGGAGGACCGGTCAAAAACATTTAACCTGATTGTTGGTTCAGCTGCATTTGTTTTGATTATTTTTACCACGATTCGCTCCGTTTATTTTGCCGCGGTGATTTCATTTTCTGTTTTAGGATTACGACTGTTATGGGGAGGGCGTGATCTGGTGAAATTTCGATGGGGTGCCCAATTGGGGGTCGGCGTCTTGTTGGGTTGTTTAATAATGTATTTTGCTCAGGGGGCTCCACTTGTTTTAAAGAGATA
>CAZJOE010000307.1:0-3291 GCA_964547555.1 uncultured Elusimicrobia bacterium
ACGGAAACAGAACGCCGACGCTTCTCTTTGAGCAAACCAATGAAATTCGGCGTGTGTCGGAAGTAAATCCACTTCCGGTATCGGTAGCGGGCACCAACTTCGGGCTGGTGACGGCCACGCTTGAAAAAATGGGGCCGGGAACAGTCACGCTCATAACTCCCAGCGCAGGAAAGAAAGTGGCGGTACGGGGCGCGATGATAACGCTTGAGTCAGCCACTGGTGCTGAAGTGGACATACGCTTCGCCACGACGGGAAAGTTGATCCACAAAGTTTATCGAGGTGATCAAACCGGCGGATACGTTGAGCTGAACCTCGAAGGCAATGTGAACGAGTTGGTAAACGCCGTGGTCGTGGGCATATCAGCGGGGCAGAAAGTGTTCTTCCTCGTGAACTATCAGGAGAAATGATCTTGGAAAAGGAATCTGAAGGTCACGACTATTCCTTGTATCTGGCCGTCGATCAAAAGCTCGACAAGCTGAAAGATCAGGTAAGCGAGCTTTTCCAAAAGGACAACTCCACCAAAGAGCGCATCGATCACCTGTTCAACCGTCTTGATTTCGGCGTCGCCAAAACTGGCCAGGAGAACTCCGCCAAGATCACCGACCTCGCGGTCAAATTAAACGACATCCAGCATGAGCTCGCGGCGGAGAAATCAACGGTTATCCATCTGGAGAAAGTGTTGGGCCGCATCATGGCCGGAATCTTCTGGGTATCGTTTGCGGGAATCATGGGTGGCCTCTTGGCGATGGCCTACCAAATTCTGCGGGTCCGGCTTCTGGGAGGATAAATGATGGCGCTCAATTTAACCATACCAATGGCTGGCGCTCGAAAGTGGAAAGGAATCTGCTGGCATCATTCGGCGTCGCCGGACAAGGTCACTCGAGATTGGGAATCAATCGTCAAATACCACACCAGCTACCGCGTTGATTTCGACATCGTGACCAAAGAGGAGTTTGAGCGGAGGCTCGCGGCGCACAAAGGCAAAGTGTTCCAGAAACCGTGGAATGCCGTTGGCTACCACGCTGGGACGGAACTTGTAAACGGAAAACCGGTGTTTTCATGGGGGCGTGCTCTATCGATGACGGGCGCTCACGCAGGCGTGGCCGGCGTCTCCAATAAATTTAATGAGGATTTCATCGGGATTTGTTGCATTGGGAATTACGATCCCATCTCGTCGGATCCCGCGCTATGGAATTTCAATCTTGAAGTGACGCGCGTCTTCATGGCCGCTTTCAAAATTCCCAAAGAGCAAGTCATCGGTCACCGCGAGGTGTTCGACCGATTAAAAATTCCAAGACAAAAAACGTGCCCGGGCAATTCCTGGAATATGGATTTGTTCCGGGCCGAGTTGTAGAGGAGGATATACCAGATGGAACCAGCAAGCATGATCGTACTTATCATCGCCGCCATTCCCTTCGTCACCGCGGCCGCGAAGAAAATACTCAAGACGGATACATGGGGAGAGAAGAAGAGCGGATGGAACGCGCTTATCCCGATTGTCATCGGGATCGTTTCTGCGGGGGTTTATGCCCATTCACAAGGAAGTGATTGGGTCACATCCTTGGCCATTGGTCTCGGATCGGGTGGAGTCGCTTCAAGCGCTCGTGACATCGACAAAAATCTCACGCATTTGGTGAGCGCTGTGTTGTCTCTTCTCAAAAAATCGGCAACGAACAATCCCGTTTAATTATTTTGAGAAACGCGGATGGTGCTGGAGCGTTTCCCGAAGGAAATTCATGTCGACGTGGGAGTAAATTTGGGTTTGCCTAATATCCCGGTGCCCAAGCGCTGCCTGTATCCCTCTCAAATTCGCGCCCCCGTTTAGTAAATGCGTGGCGAACGAATGCCGAAGCTGGTGTGGCGAGACGCGTCCCTTGATCCCGGAGCGATTCGCCCACCGTTTTAAAAGCCACCAGAATGTCCCTCGGCTGAGGGGCCGTCCTCTCGCGCTCAAGAAAAGGTGGGGTGATGTTGCGTTTGGTTGCCGGTTCCTCGCCTCGACGTAACGCAGGAGCGTTTCCTTGAGGGTTTGACCGAAAGGGACAAGGCGATCCCGTCCTCCTTTGCCTTGGCGCACACGAACAAAACCTTCCTCGAAATTCACATCGCCAACTTTCAGGTTCACCAATTCCGAAACTCGAAGTCCGAGATTGTAGGCGGTGTCGATCATGTTTTTCGTTCGCATGGACGAGAAGGAAACCGAAACCAATGGGGTCAAAAGCGCACCCATTTGGACTACAGACAAGGGCTCGGGAATAATGTGTTGAAATTTCGGGAGTTTGAGTCCAGCAGTGGGATCAATTATCAGGAGTTTCTCGGCAAATAAGAACCTGTGGAATTGGCGGATGGCCAGCGCGAGGTGAAAAACCGAACTTGGTTTCAGCCCCGCGTGTTGCCGCGATCCAATGTGAGCCACTATGGTTTCTTTGGTGGAGGCGGAAAGATTTGATCCTTGGTTGGCAACGTCTCGGAGGTAACCCGCGATTTGGCGGCGGTAGGCGGACTGGGTGGCCGGTGAAAGTCCGCGTTCCACGCGCAGATGGTCGAGAAACCGCGCCAAAAGCTCGGTGCTCTCCATCATAGGTTGACGGAGAACACCACCGCGCCGGTGGCGGATTTGAATTCGACTGTTTTGGCCTTCTTCATGCTGTCGGCCGAGGCCATGTTCTTGATCGCCTCGGCGACGTTGACCGCCGTCATGCGCCGGTGCGCCTCCATCGCCGCCTCGTTATGGTCTGTGAAGATGGTGACGTTGTCGTCCGAGGTCAACCCGCCTTTGAATTGGCGCTCCAGCCCATCTATGCTCGTCTCAAACAGGATGTCTATCAATTCGCTGGTAGATTTGGCGTCGACCACCACCCAAAACTTGTCACCTTGATTAATTCGCATGGGCAACCTCCTTCGGCTTGATGACGCGGATGTGTTTCTTGTCGTTCTTCTCGATCTTCCACCCTTTGCGGGAAAAAGAAACCATGCGGGCCCGCACGTTGGCATCCACATCTTTTCCTTTGGCCAGATCCGGAGCCTGTTTGATGGCGAGCGCGGCGATCTCCTTCGCGGTTTTTCCGCCAGCGAAGAGCATCGGATCGATCACCGCCGACAACGATGGCCCTTTTGGTTTCCCAGATCCTTTTGGCCGACCGGCCTGGATGAGTGTTTTCGCTTCCCTACTGACGTCGGATTCTTTATAGGGCTTGAGTTCGTAGGTTTTCGCGACCTCGATATCGTTCTCCGACCCCTCGATTTTGAGAACCACCTTGTCGCCCTTGGGGCCGACCACGGTGACCGGTG
>CAZJOE010000308.1:0-3282 GCA_964547555.1 uncultured Elusimicrobia bacterium
CTTCTCTTCGTTTCTCCGATTGAAGCGCTTCTTGTCCTTGCTGGGCTGCGGCCATTTCCGCGGCTCGGGCATTTTCCGCTTCCTGGCTCTTCATCATCTGCCGTGCCAGAGCCAAGCGGTTTTGAGTCTCGCGGGCTTTTTTCTTCTTGGCAATCAGCATCTGCGTCTCATTTGAAATGGAGAGGGACCTAGGGAGAGGTTTCCCAGCCATGGCGAGAGTGATGAGACTCCGCTTCTCTTGAGTCAATTGACGATCTTGCAGGACAAATCGGAGCTGATCGGTCGCTTTGTAATACCCCAATCGGGCCAACAGATAAGCCAGAGGGGGGCGAATGGTCTGCCAAGGAGGATAGACATATAGTCGCTTTAATTCTCGCATGGCCGATTCTCGATCTGAAATGGCCCGAATTTTCCACAGCCCTTCTACTAATGAAAGTTGAGCGGCGGCATCTTTCTCTTTGTCGGCCCGGTCTGCCAATAAAAAGACGGCATCTTCGGCTATTAAGTCATCGGCCCAACGGTAGGAATGCTCTCTTAAAATTGGTTTGGGATGCTGCATCATAAAGGAGAGAACGGATTCGGCATAAGCCCGCACCAAAGGCTGCCGAATCCCACCTTCAGACCGAATTTTTTGCATCAACTCATTGATCAACGGAGTGTTTTTGTCATACATCCCCGGTAATCCGCCTTTGGCGAATTCGTTTAAAAAGGATTGGATCCACTGAGAGGAAGAATCAAATTTGAGAAGGGCGCGCATCGCTTGGGCGCGCTGATCGTCGGAAAGCCGGGCGTCCACGGCGATATCAAACAGAGGACCCGCTTTATTCGAGTTGACGCAGGAGGCCACCCGCACCTTGAATAAAAAATCAGGATCCGGATCCAACGTGACAAAACCCAGATCCACGCCTGTTTTATCGAAAACAAAAGAACTCACCTTGCTATAGGCCACCGTCATTCCGGCCACCGCAAAATCGAGAGGTTTATCAACGAGACGTTGAACGAAAGGAACGAATTTATAGGCCCCGAAAAAACTGAGGATGAGGACGATAATAATGCCCGTTTTTATTTCGTGCGAATACCGGATGTGAAAGGCCTGGTTATTTCCTTGATAGAGATCCACTGCGCAATTGTAACCAGAAAATGCCTTGAATTGTAGGGGTTTATTTAACTTCTAGCGATTTGAAGAGGCCCAGACTGAGGACCTTAAAAAGAGTCGAATGGGCTTTAAGCCCTGTAATTGAAATGGAACAAAAATACCGGCGCTCTTTTATTCCAAATAAAGACACCTGTCGCAGCGGTAACCAAAACCGCTCCACATCCAACACCGCCCAAACCCCCGTTCCTTTATCAAGAAGTTGGGCCTCAGAAGTTTCCAAATGAAAAGCTTTCACCTTCCGTGCTGCCTCTTTTCCGTCGGAAGAGAGGGAGGAGGCCATCTTTTTGAGGAATGTCGTCGGCGACGAAGGCGCTTTATCCATGAGTCTCACCCGAATGTCTATTTCTGAAGCCCCCATATACCCGGTGAATCCAACCGGATTAATCCGGACGCCTGTGGCCGAGGGAGTATAAATCCATCCGGAAGGACCCGTTAAAATAAAAGCTCCTTGAGGATCACGATAGATTTGTTTTAAGGGTGGAATTTTTAATGACGAATCTTTAAGGGGCGAAAGAAAAAGGTAATTCAAGGTGAAGGCTGTGACCAAGCAAACCACATGGACCGCCAAAAGGGGAAGCGAAATTAGAAGAGGGGGGAATCGGGAGTTGGATCGCAACCGCCCGCCGACATTAACGAGGGCCACCAGCAGCCCCATGCTGGAGAGGACGTAAACCCATTGGGGGCCTTTCAGAACGCCAAAAATGATCGACCCCAGCGCCAGAAAAAGCGCTGAGTTGAACCAAATCCAATTGATTTTCTTTTCTATTTCGATACCGGACATAATCCTGCTGAAGAATATATGAAATGAGGTAGAATACCGTCCATGGTCAACTTCTCACGTTTTCGCAAACTATTTCAGAAAATTCAGGTCA
Source organism: uncultured Elusimicrobia bacterium (assembly GCA_964547555.1). Classification (GTDB taxonomy): domain Bacteria; phylum Elusimicrobiota; class Elusimicrobia; order F11; family F11; genus CAZJOE01. The sequence goes on from CAZJOE010000308.1 coordinate 2,029, forward strand.
TTCGTCCCCCCAAACACCGGTTGTCCACCTTTGGGTCCTCTTCGATTGATTATCTTCTCGTCACCGATGTTCCTGGCTTCCCTGACCGCGCCCGCTTGCGGATTGGAAAAGTAACAGCGCAAAAGCCCACCCTCATTACCATGCAAAGTTTCAACGAACGTTTTTTAGGATTTGGACAAGAAGCGATGGAACATGCCCGCTGGTTGACCAGTCAATATGGCGACGCCCTCCGCGGACTTGAGTATCAATTCATTAAAGAACCTGAATCGACCAAAGTAGAATTGGTCACGCCTGAATTCCTAGTGAATAAATTGACCAAAGAGCTGGACCATTCCAATTCATCGAGACAGGCCTTGATCCTGGGCGTGGACAAAATATGGGAACTCGCCATTATGAAATTTATCGTTGAAGAAACCATGGCGTCCTTCTCCGGCAATATCCAAGAACTGACCGAGCGTGGATTTTTCGAGGGGGAAGACCGTTCCATGAATACCCAAAAAAGAGAAGTGGAAAACCTTCTTAAAAAAGCGCAAAACGATAAAAGTTTGGTCCCCCTCCTCGGCCAAAAGCTCAAAGAGTATAACCTCTTTGAAAGCTATCAGGACCGGTTTTTCCAACTGTTGCGCTCATGAAAGTCTTACTGGTTTCTCCTCGGGGTTTTTGTGCGGGTGTGCGCCGCGCGATTGATATTGTGGATTTGGCGTTGGAACGGTTTAGCTCTCCTATCTATGTCCGGAAAGAAATCGTCCACAATAAGATGGTTGTAGAAGACTTTCAGAAACGGGGCGTCGTTTTCATCGATGAAGTTGAAGAAGCGCCTACGGGATCGACCGTCATATTTTCCGCCCATGGAATCGCCCCTAGTGTGCGAGAAGATGCGCAAAAACGACATTTAAGAACAATTGACGCTACTTGCCCCCTGGTCACCAAGGTTCATTTGGAAGTTCACCGATTTTTACGGGAAGGCTATACCATGATTCTGATTGGCCATAAAGACCATGACGAGGTGGCGGGGACGATGGGGGAAGCTCCGGGTAAAATCACTCTCATTGAGAACGTGGAGCAAGCCCTCAATTCACCCGTTCCCCATCCAGATAAAATCATGGTTCTTACACAGACCACGCTCAGTGTAGATGAAACCAAAGAGATCCTGGATGCCATCCGGAAGCGTTTTCCGCATGCCAAAACCCCGCCCAAGGAAGACATTTGTTATGCCACACAGAACCGCCAGGAAGCCGTTCGAGAGCTTTTAAA